>NZ_DASURI010000445.1:0-7322 GCF_036280135.1 Longimicrobium sp. | reverse complement strand
GGGGCCGGCGCGGCGGCGGAGTACACCTACATGCCGCTGAACCTGTCCACGTCGTCGGCGCTGTCGCTGTCCCTGACGGGCACCGGCATCCAGGCGGTGACGGGTCCCCCCACGCCCTCCGTGTCGCCGGCGGGCGGCCCGCGCCTGGCGTCGCTGGACGCCGAGGCGCTGCGGGCGGGCGACGAGGCGCACGCGCGGCGGCTTGCCCGTGAGCGCGCCCAGGCCGCGCGCCTGTCGCTGCCCCGCCGCGGAGCCACGGCGGGTCCGCGCCGGGCCATCACGCCCGGCGTGCCTGCCCTGGACGACCTGATGAGCCTGAACGTGGCGCAGGAGTGCAGCGGGGCGCTGGACCTGCGCACGGGCCGCGTGCGCAGCGTGGGCGCCAGCGTGATCATCGTGAGCGACACGGCCAACCCGGCCGGCGGCTTTACGACGGCGCAGTACGACTCCATCGCGCTGGAGTTCGACAGCATCGCCTATCCCGCCATCACGTCCAGCTTCGGCACGCCGTCGGACATCGACGGCAACGGGCGGGTGGTGCTGTTCTTTACGCGCGCCATGAACGAGCTGTCGCCCCCCGCCAGCTCCACGGTGGAGTACGCGAGCTTCCGGTCGCGTGACGTGTTCCCCGCGGCGACCTGCGAGCGCAGCAACGTGGGCGAGATCATCTACATGCTCACGCCGGACCCCACGGGCGCCGTCAACAGCAACGTGCGAACGGTTTCGCTGGTTCGTGGCAACACCAGCCGCAGCGCCGGGCACGAGCTGCAGCACCTGGTGAATGCCTCGCGCCGCGTGCACGTGCACGGCACCACCACGCTCGAGGAGGCGTGGCTGGACGAGGGCCTGAGCGGCATCGCCGAGGAGCTGATGTTCTACCGCACGTCGTTCGGCCTGGCGCCGCGGCAGAACATTACCCTGGCCAACCTTACCCAGGGGGTCGCCGCCTCGCGGCGGGTGGCGGCGTTCAATACCTACCAGAACGGCCACTTCACCCGCATCCGCGCCTGGCTGCAGCGGCCCGACACCACGGCGGCGTTCAAGGACAACGTCACCCTGGGGCAGCGCGGGGCGCTGTGGGCGTTCCTGCGCTACGCGTCGGACCGTGTGAACGGCACCGAGTCGGCGTTCTGGTACAGCCTGGCCAACACCACGCTCACGGGCAGGGCCAACCTGCAGGCCGCCACCGGGGCGGACCCCGACGCGTGGCTGCGCGACTTCACGGCGGGCATCTACGCCGACGACGCCGTCGCGGGGCTGGCCACGGAGTACCAGCAGCCCAGCTGGAACTACCGTTCGCTCTTTGCGCAGCTGGGCGGCCAGCCGTTCCTTGCCCGCAATCTGGGCAACGGCACCGCGCTCACGCTCTCGTACTCGCGTGCGGGCGGCAGCACGTTCGCGCGGTTCGGCGTGCCCGAGGACGGCTTCGCGTCCATCACGGCGCTTTCGGGCGGCGTGGCGCCCACGAGCCCGTACGCGCTGATCGTCGTCCGCACCAGGTAGGCGGCGCGGCTGGACGGGATGGATGAAAAGCGGGCGGGCGTCGGGATCTCCGGCGCCCGCCCGCTCTCGTTTCCCGGAGGATGCGGATCCGCGCCCAACGCCGGGGCGGGGCGGGCTGTACGATGGGGTGAGCCGCCGATGAGGGGCGGTGACGGCAGACCCCGAAGCCCGAGGAAACCCGCATGAAGGCGTACTGGATGATGGTGGCGGCCGCGCTGGCCGTGGCGCCCGCGAGCCTGTCCGCGCAGCACGCGCGCGCGCACGTCCGCGACCGGATGGAGGACGTGCGCGACCGGCGCGAGGACCGCCGTGACCGGCGCGAGGACGTGGCCGATCGGCGCGAGGATCGCCGCGATCGCGCGGAGGACCGCCGCGACGCGCGCCACGACGGCGGCATCCGCGACCGCCGCGAGGACGTCCGCGATCGGCGTGAGGACGTGCGCGACCGCCGCGAAGACCGCCGCGACCGGCGCGAGGACGTGCGCGATCGCCGCGAGGACCGCCGCGACCGTCGCCGCGGCGTGTGAGACGAGATGAGCCCCGGCCCGCTTTTCCAGCGGCCGGGGCTCGTCGCGTTGGTGAATGGGGCGAGATGCGATCCTGCGAGCAGTTACTCTCGCACTTTCGCACTTTCGCACTTCGTTCAGGGAAGATTAGGAAGCGAGCCGCCTCTCAACCCTGGGCGCCTGGACCGCAACTAAGCAGATGGCACCACGGTCGATCCACCCGCGGCGGTGCTCGATCGATTTCTTTCTCGCCTCGTTCGACGGAGCTCGCATCATGAAGGCTCACTGGATGTTGACCCTGGCGCTCGTCGCCGCGCCCGCGTCGCTGGCCGCGCAGGTGGCGCCCCCCGCGGCCCGTGCGGAGGCCGACCGCGTCCGCGCCGAAGCGCATCGCCACGCGGCGGAAGCCCGCGCGCACGGCGAGCGCGCCCGCATGGAGGCCGACCGCGCCCGCGCCGAAGCGCATCGCCACGCCGCCGAAGCCCGCGCCCATGGCGAGCGTGCCCGCGTGGAGGCCCGTGAGCACGCCGCGGAAGCGCGCGTGCATGCCGAGGAGGCCCGCGTCCACGCGGAGGAAGCCCGCGCCGAGGCCCGCGAGCACGCCGCCGAAGCCCGCGCCGACGCTCTCGAAGCCGCCGCTGCGGCCCGTGCCGAGGCCCGCGAGGATGTGCGTGGTCATGCGGACGGAGACCAGGTGCGCGCCATCGTGCGCTCGGAGGTGGACCGTGCGCGTGCCGATGCCGCCCGCGCCCGCACGGAGGCTCGCGCGGAGCGCGACCGTGTCCGCGCCGAGCACGCCCGCATCCGCGAGCAGGACGAGCGGTAAGTCGCGCCCGCGGGACGTAATAAAGCCCCGGCGCTTCATGGCGCCGGGGCTTTTCTGCGTCTGCCTGCTCCTCACGGACTTCATCCACCGCTCCGCGAAGTGTCACGCGTTGCGTCATCCTGAGCGGGTGTTGCCAACCAACCTTGGATCAACGCCAGCGAGCGTCATCCTGAGGGAGCGCCGCGCGCAACCTGAACGCACACAAGACCTTGGCGCGACCGAAGGATCTTGTGTGCGAAACTCGAACACGGCTTCCGTGCACGAGGGCCGCCGCAGAGTTTCGCGGACAAGATCCTTCGTCGCCGCCAGAGATCACGTTCGGGCAGGGACCACGCGGCGGCTCCTCAGGATGACGCGGTCCGAAGCGCGAGGTTTGGCAACAACCTCTGAGCGTGGCCGACCCTCACGCACGGGAGCCGCCTTCGAACATCGCGGGCCCGATGCTTCGTCGCCACCATGCACCACGCACGAGCCGAGGCCGTTGCCGGCCGTCCCCTGTAACCTGTCCCCCCGTAACCCGCAGTTCACGCGCCCGTCCGCCCCCTTGCCGCAATCCCGCGCTCCGCGTAGATTCTGCCCTGCACGCACCCACCAGCGTGCCGAGGGGATTTGCGCGACCGCTTGCGCCTCGTAAAAAACGCTAAAGAGTCGGGATGGACCGGAGCCAGACAGCCGATCCGCGCGTAACCGCCCCCGCACTCTCCCACATGAGTCGCGGGGGTTCTTTGTTTTGGGGTTTGAACCGATGACGCAGCCTCGCTCGCCGTACCTTGCCGCGCTCGCCGACCGCGTGCTGGTGTTCGATGGCGCCATGGGCACCAGCATCCAGCGCTACGACCTGACCGCCGCCGACTTTGGCGGCGAGCCGCTGGAGGGGTGCAACGACTACCTGGTGATCACCCGGCCCGACGTGGTGGGCGAGATCCACGCGTCGTTCCTGGAGGCCGGTGCCGACGTGCTGGAGACGGACACCTTCCGCTCCAACCGCCTGACCCTGCGCGAGTACGGCCTGCAGGACCGCGTCCGCGAGATCAACGTGGCCGCCGCCGGACTGGCCCGCTCCGTGGCGGACCGCTTTGCCGCGCAGGACGGCCGCCCGCGCTTTGTCGCGGGCTCCATCGGCCCCAGCGGGTTCCTGCCCTCCGCGAGCGACCCCACGCTGGGCAACATCACCCTCCCCGAGCTGGTGCCCGTGTTCGCCGAGCAGGCGGCGGCGCTCATCGAGGGCGGCGTGGACGTGCTGCTCATCGAGACGTCGCAGGACATCCTGGAGGTCAAGGCCGCCATCTTCGGCTGCCGGCAGGCCATCGAGGACGCCGGCCGCCCCGTCGCCCTGCAGGTGCAGGTCACGCTCGACACCAGCGGCCGCATGCTGCTGGGGACGGACATCGCCGCCGCCATGGTGACCCTGGAGTCGCTGCGGGCCGACGTCATCGGCCTCAACTGCAGCACGGGGCCCGAGCACATGCGGCAGGCCATCCGCTTCCTGGGCGAGAACAGCCGCCTGCCCATCAGCTGCATCCCCAACGCGGGCATCCCCCACAACGAGGGCGGCTGCGCCGTCTATCCGCTGGGCTCCACCTCGTTCGCCGAGCAGATGGAGGAGTTCATCCGCGAGCACGGCGTGAACGTGGTGGGCGGATGCTGCGGCACCACGCCGGACCACATCCGTGAGCTGGTGGAGCGCATCCGCGGCGTCAAGCCCAAGGAGCGGACGGTTACGTACGTGCCGCGCCTGTCCTCGGGCATCCGCGCCACGGACCTCGTCCAGGAGCCCGCGCCCACGATGATCGGCGAGCGGGTGAACGCGCAGGGCTCGCGCAAGGTCAAGCGCCTGCTGCTGGCGGATGACTACGACGGCGTGCTGGAAGTGGCGCGCGACCAGACGGAGAGCGGCGCGCACGTGCTGGACGTGTGCGTGGCGCTCACCGAGCGGCAGGACGAGGACGCGCAGATGCGCACCGTCGTCAAGCTGCTGAGCCAGGGCGTGGAGGCCCCGCTGTGCATCGACAGCACGGAGGCCGACGTCATCCGCGTGGCGCTGGAGCAGACGCCCGGCCGCGCCATCGTCAACTCCATCAACCTGGAGAACGGCCGCGAGCGATGCGACGCCGTGCTTCCCCACGTGGCGGCGCACGGCGCGGCGGTCATCGCCCTGACCATCGACCGCGACCTGGGCGGCATGTGCAAGACGGCCGAGACCAAGCTCGAGGCCGCGCGAAAGATCCACGCCATCGCCGTGGACGAGTACGGCCTGACGCCGGACGCGCTCGTGTTCGACGCCCTGACGTTCACGCTGGCCACGGGCGACGAGGAGTTCCGCCGCAGCGCCATCGAGACCATCGAGGGCATCCGCGCCATCAAGCGCGAGCTGCCCGGCGTGCTGACGACGCTGGGCGTATCGAACGTGTCGTTCGGCCTGTCGCCGGCCGCGCGCGCGGTGCTCAACAGCGTGTTCCTGCACTACTGCGTGCAGGCAGGGCTGGACACGGCCATCATCAACCCCGCGCACGTAAAGCCGTACTTCGAGATCGCCGAGGACGAGCGCAAGCTGGCCGACGACCTGATCTTTGATCGCCGGACGGAGACGCACGACCCCCTGGCGGCGTTCATCGCCTTCTACGAGGGCAAGGGGACGGAGGTGGAGTCGGCCGTGGACCCCACGGTGGACATGACGCCGGAGGCGGCGCTGCACTGGAAGGTGCTGCACCGCAAGAAGGACGGCGTGGAGGAGTGGATCGACCGCGCCGTGGAAAAGCTGGGCGCCGTCCCCGTGCTGAACGACGTCCTTCTCCCCGCGATGAAGGAGGTGGGCGACAAGTTCGGCGCCGGCGAGCTCATCCTCCCGTTCGTCCTCCAGAGCGCCGAGGTAATGAAGAAGGCCGTGGCGCGGCTGGAGAACTACCTGGAGAAGACGGAAGGGCAGACCAAGGGCAAGGTGGTGCTGGCCACCGTGTACGGCGACGTGCACGACATCGGCAAGTCGCTGGTGAACACCATCCTGACCAACAACGGCTACACGGTGTTCGACCTGGGCAAGCAGGTGCCCGTGAACACCATCCTGGAAAAGGCCGAGGAGGTGGGGGCCGACGCCATCGGCCTGAGCGCGCTGCTGGTGTCGACGAGCAAGCAGATGCCGCTGGCCGCGCAGGAGCTGCACCGGCGCGGGCTCCAGTACCCGCTTCTCGTCGGCGGGGCGGCCATCAACCCCAGCTTCGTGCGGACGGCGGCCATGATCGCCGGGGAGCAGCCGTACCCGGCGGGGATGTTCTACTGCAAGGACGCCTTCGAGGGGCTGGCCACCATGGACCGGCTGATGGCGGCGGACGGCGAGTCGTTCGTCCGCGAGCACAACGCCGAGATGATCCGCCGCCAGGCCGAGTACGAGGCCCGCAAGGCGCAGGCGCGCGAGCTCAGGCCCGCCAGCCGCGAGAACCCCGCCGTGGCCCCCGCGGACGTGCCCCAGCCGCCGTTCTGGGGATGGAAGGTGCTGCTGGGCATCCCCATCGACGACGTGGTGGAGTGCATTGACCGCAACACGCTGTACCGCATGCAGTGGGGCGGCCGCAACCTCAAGGGCGAGGAGTGGGAGCGCGTGGTGCGCGAGGACTTCGAGCCCCGCCTCAAGCGCTACACGCTGGAGGCGCGCACGCAGCGCTGGCTGTCGCCCAAGGCCGTGTACGGCTACTTCCCCGCGGCGCGCGTGGAGGACTCCGTGGTCGTCTACGACCCGGCGGACCGCACGACGGAATTGGGGCGCTTCGACTTCCCGCGCCAGGAGGACCGCGAGCAGCTGTCGCTGGCGGACTACTTTCGCCCGCTGGACGGCAAGGGCCCGGAGGACGTGATCGCCCTGCAGGTGGTGACGAGCGGCGACCGGGCGGCGGAGTTCATCGAGCGCCGCAACCAGGGCGGGGACTACTCCGAAGGGTACTTCCTGCACGGCTTCAGCGTGCAGACGGCGGAGGGCACGGCGGAGCTGGTCAACCGCCGCATTCGCCAGGAGCTGGGCGTGGGCGACGAGCGGGGGCTGCGCTATTCGTGGGGCTACCCGGCGTGCCCGGACATCGAGCAGCACGAGACGCTGTTCCGCATTCTCCCCGTGAAGGAGACCATCGGCGTGGGGCTGACGACGGCGTTCCAGCTGGACCCGGAGCAGTCGACGGCGGCGCTGGTGGTGCACCATCCCTCGGCGAAGTACTTCTCGCCGACGTGAGGGCGGGGAAGTGCGGAAGTGCGGGAGTGCGTTAGTGCGGGAGTGCGGGAGTGCGGGAGTGCGGGAGTGAATGGCGGCGGGCGGGGAGTTCGGGAGGGCGGGGGAGCGGCGGGGCGGAGTGGGAAGGGTGGAAGGCACATTCGATGGAGCGGATTCCCGTCGCTGCGCGACGGGGGGCCCTCTCCCCCGCCGCCTGCGCCGCTCGTTCCTCGCGGCTCGGTGGCGACCCCTCCCCCAACTTCGGGGGAGGGGTTGGGCATGGGCGAGATCC
>NZ_DASURI010000444.1:0-8251 GCF_036280135.1 Longimicrobium sp. | reverse complement strand
ATCCGCAGATGATGATCCACATTCGTTCCATCCACCCCCGGGCGCCCCGCGCGCTGGACCTGCTGCTGGCCGTGGCGTTCGCCCTGGCGCTGGCGGTCTCGCCCGCCACGGCGCAGCAGAACCAGCCGGCCCCGGCCGATTCGTCCGCCCCGCGCCGCCCCGCGCGCGCGTCGTGGACGGACGATGGCCGTGACTACTCCATCGGCGACGGGCTGACGGTGCTGCTGGACGAGTACACGCTGGCGGCGGCGGACCGCTCCGCCACGGCGCGCAGCAGCCGCAGCACCGACGCGGACCTGTCCGTCTCGCAGGACCTCGTCCGCAACAACCCGTCGATCCCGTCGTCCGCGGGCGCGGGCCTGGGCAGCGGCCGGAACGTGGAGAGCGCGGAGCGGGGCGAGCACGGCGCGCAGAACCGGTTCGAGGGCGAGATCACCGTCCGCGTGACGGGCGTGGAGGGCAGCCGCATGAGGATCGAGGGCAAAAAGCGCGTGCAGATCGACCGCGGCTGGCAGGAGGTCACGCTCACGGGCTGGGTCACGCCGTCGGATGTAAGCAGCGGCAACCTGGTGGAGTCGCGCCGCGTGGGCGACCTGCAGCTCACCTACACCTCGCGCGGCGGCCCCAGTCAGGGCCTCCTCTCGCGCATCGTGGGATTCATCTGGCCATGATCACCAACACGCTCCGCCGCCTCGCGCGGAAGACCGGGATCGAGCGTCGTCTGCCCGCTATTCCCTATTCCCTATTCCCTATTCCCTATTCCCTATTCCCTATTCCCTATTCCCTGTCTCCTCGCCCTCGCGCTTACGGCCCTGGCCGCCGCGCCGGCCCCCGCCCACGCCCAGGACGTCCGCGTGCGTGACCTGACCGTCGCCGACGGCGCCGTCCCCGTGCGCCTGGTGGGCTACGGGCTCGTGGTGGGCCTGGACGGCACGGGCGACCGCGCGTCGGGCCGCAGCGGGGCTGCGCACACCGTGCAGTCCACCGTGAACCTGCTGCGCCGCTTTGACGTGGACGTGCCGGCGGAGGTGCTGCAGACGCGCAACGTGGCCGCCGTGCTCGTGACGGCCGAGGTGTCGCCGTACCTGCGGCCGGGCGCCCGCTTCGAGGTGCAGGTGTCGTCCGTGGGCGACGCGCGCTCGCTGCGGGGCGGCGTGCTGTGGATGACGCCCCTGGTGGCCGACGCCGGCGGCCCCGTCTTCGGCACGGCGCAGGGGGCCGTGGTGAGCGCGGTGGAGAACGAGCGCGACCGCTACGCCCGGGCCGACCAGGGCGGCGCCAGCGTGCGCGTTCCCGGCGGCGGCCTGGTGGAGGGCGACCTGCCCCGTCCCAGCTTTGCCCAGTCCTCAAGACTTCTGCTGCGCGAGCCGAACCTTGGAACGGCGGTCCGCGTGGCCGAGGCGGTCAACAACGCCATCGGCGCGGGGACGGCCACGGTAGAGGACCCGGGCAGCATTGCCCTCACGGTCCCGCAGGGCGAGGCCGCGGCCACCCTGGCCCGCATCGGCGAGCTCACGGTGCGCCCCGACCGCCCGGCCCGCCTGGTAATCGACGGGCGCGACGGCACCGTGGTGGCCGGCGGAGACCTGCGGGTGGGCGAGGCCGTCGTGAGCCACGGGGCCATCACCCTTACCGTGGGCGGCACGGGCGGGGGGAACGGGGCGGAGGGCGCCGTGCGCGTCGCCGCCGGCACCCCCGTCCAGGACGTCGCCGCCGCGCTGCACGCAGTGAACGCGCCGGCCGCGGAGATCGCGGCCATCTTCCAATCGCTCCGTGAGGTCGGGGCCCTGTCCGCAGAGGTGGTGGTACGATGATTCGGATCGGTCAGACGGGCATGCCCGCGGCCGCCGGACGGGACGAAGAGCGCCTGCGCGCCGCGTCCCGCCAGCTGGAGGGGGTGTTCGTGCAGCAGATGTTCAAGGCCATGCGCGACTCCGTCCCCGGCGGGGGGATCGTGGACGGCGGCGCGGGCGAGGAAACCTTCACGGGCCTGCTCGACGAGCACCTGGCCCAGCAGACGGCCGAGGGCAGCGGCCACGGCCCCGGCGAGGCCCTGTTCCACCAGCTGCGCGCCGCGTGGATGGGGACGCAGAAGGCCGACGCCGCCGAATCGGCCCAATCCGCCGACGCGGTCGACGTGAATCGGACCGGCTTCGGCACGGCCGCGGACGCCGCGGGGCGGGGGATGGAGGTGGTCCGGTGATCGCCCACGCCGATCCGCTGCGCTCCCTGGAAGACGCCCTGCGCAGCGAGCGCGGGCTGGTGCAGGACCTGGCCGCCCTGGTGCGCCGCCAGCGCGAGGCCCTGGGCTCGGACGACCTGCCGGCCGTGGAGGAGACCGTGTACGCCACCCACCGCGTGCTGCTCACCCTGCGCGAGGCCCAGCGCCGCCGCCGCACCCTCAACCGGCTCATCGGCTGGCCCGAGGGGCTGCGGCTCACGGGGATGGACGAGGCCCTGGACGGGCGGATGGACGACGGCCTGCGCGAGGCCCGCGACGGCCTGTGCGCCGCCGCCCAGAGCCTGACCCGCGAGGTGGAGATGAACCGCGCCGTGCTGCGCGCCTCGCTGGCCGCCGCGGACGAGTACGCCCGCGCCCTGCACGGCGCCGCCGCGCCCCCCGCCGCGCGCCGCATGGCCGGCGACGCCGCCCCCTTTGCCACGCTGCTGGACCGGACGGGCTGAAACACCATGTCACTGGGCAACATCCTGAGCGTCGCCCGCAGCGCGCTGCTGGCGCAGCAGACCGCGGTGCAGGTGGCCTCGCAGAACCTGAGCAACGCCGCCACCGAGGGCTACTCGCGCCAGCGCGCCGCCCTGGCCCCCGGCGACGCCGTCCGCACGGCGGGCGGGCTGCTGGGCACGGGCGTGCGCGTGCGCAACGTGGAGCGCGCCCGCGACAGCCTGCTGGACGTGGCCGTGCGCCGCGAGGGCGGCAACGCCGCCGGCGCCGGCCTGCGCCGCGACCTGCTGGGCGAGGTGGAGGGCGTCTTCGGCGAGCTGTCGGGCACGCCCGTGGCGGGCGCCCTGGACGAGTTCTGGAACGCATGGTCAGACCTGGCCAGCCACCCCGACACCGACAGCCTGCGCGGCCTGGTGCAGCTGCAGGGCGGGCGCGTGGCCACCACGATCAACGGCGCGCTGGACGCGCTGGCCCAGGTGGGTGAGGCCGCCCGCGACCGCGTGATGGCCACCGTGAGCGAGGTGAACAACCTGGCCGCCCGCGTGGCGGACCTCAACGGGCAGATCCAGACCGCCGAGCTGGGCGGCGCCACGGCCGGCGACCTGCGCGACTCGCGCGACCTGCTGCTGGACGACCTGGCCAAGCGCTCCGGCGCCCGCGTGCTGGAGCGCCCCGACGGCACCCTGGCCGTGGCCATCGGCGGCGCGACGATCGTGGACGGCACGTCCACCCGGGCGCTGGAGGTGCGGACGACGGCCGGCACGCTGTCCGTGGGCCTGGTGGGCAGCCCGTCCACCGTCAGCGGGATGGGCGGCGAGGCGGCGGCCGCGCTGGAGGTGCACAACGGCGAGGTGCCACGCGTGAGCGACGAGCTGCGCCGCCTGGGCGCCGCCGTGGCCACGGAGGTCAACGCCGTGCACCGGGCCGGCAACGGCCGCGACTTCTTTGCCGTGGACGCGTCGGGGCGGCTGTCGCTGTCGCCGGACGTGGCCAACGCCGCCAACATCGGCCTGTCACCCGGCGGGCGCGGCGACAACCGCATGGCGCTGGACCTGGCCGCCCTGCGCGACCGGGCCGTCCCCTCCCTGGGCGGGCGCACGTTCACCGACGCGCACGCCGAGATCGTGGCCGGCGTGGGCCACCGCCTGCGCGCGGCCGATCAGGACACGGGCGTCTACGAGACGCTGCAGCGCCAGGCCGAGTCGCGCCGCGGCTCCGTGAGCGGCGTGTCGACGGACGAGGAGCTGGTGACGCTCATGCGGCACCAGCAGGCGTACGCCGCGGCCGCGCGGCTGGTGACCACGGTGGACGAGATGATGCAGGCCGTGCTGGGGATGAAGTAGGCGGGCCGTCCTTTTGGGGATTTGAGAGAAGGAAGGGATTCCAATGTTGATTCTGGCAAGGAAGCCGGGCGAATCCATCGTGCTGGACGGCGGCATCCGCGTGGTGGTCGTGGAGTGCGACCGGCGCGGCGTGCGGCTGGGCATCGAGGCCCCGGCCGAGGTGGGGATCGTCCGCGGCGAGATCGTGGACGCCATCGCGGGCGAGAACCTGCGCGCCAGCGCGTCGGCCGTGGCCGCGCGCGACTACGCCGACCTGCTGCCGCCCCCCGCGGGCGAGGAGGCGGCATGAACACGGCCGAGCGGATGCTGCAGTCCCGCATCCTGGTCGTGGACGACGAAAAGCAGTCCATCACCCTGCTGGAGCGGTTCCTGGAGCGCGAAGGCTACAACGACGTGCACACCATCACCGACTCGCGGCAGATCGTCACCCGCTTTGACGAGGTGCGGCCGGACCTGGTGATCCTGGACCTGCACATGCCTCACGTGAGCGGGCTGATGGTGCTGGAGTTCATCCGCGCCAGCATTCCCCGCGACGCGTACCTCCCCGTGCTGGTGCTCACGGGCGACGGCAGCGAGCAGACCAAGCTGCGGGCGCTCAGCGTGGGCGCCACGGACTTCCTGGTCAAGCCGTTCGAGCTGTTCGAGGCGCGGTACCGCATCCGCAACCTGCTGCACACGCGGCTGCTGCACGTGGAGCTGGAGAAGCGAAACGGGCTGCTGGAGCGGCGCGTGGCCGAGCGCACCCGCGAGCTCAAGCACGCGCACACCGACGTGCTGGAGCGCCTGGCCCGCGTGGCCGAGTACAGCGAGCACCATACGGCCGAGCACTGCCGCCGCGTGGGCGACATCGCCGCCGGCATCGCGCGGCTGCTGGGGATGGAGACGGACCAGGTGGCGCTGCTCAAGCAGGCCGCGCAACTGCACGACGTGGGCAAGATCGCCATCCCCGAGTCCATCCGCCTCAAGCCGGGCCGCCTCACGGACGAGGAGATGGAGGTGATGCGCACGCACACCCTCATCGGCGCGGAGCTGCTGGCCGACGGCGGAAGCGACCTGCTGCGCCTGGCCGAGACCATCGCGCGCTGCCACCACGAGCGATGGGACGGCAGCGGCTACCCGGTCGGCCTGCGGGGCGAGGCCATTCCGCTGGAGGCGCGCATCGTGGCCGTGGCGGACTTCTTCGATGCCCTGGCCAGCGACCGGCCGTACCGTCCCGCGTGGGCGGTGGACCAGGTGATCTCCGAGGTCAAGCGCCTGAGCGGCACCTCGTTCGACCCGGAGGTGGTGGGCGCGTTCCTCAAGCTCCCCCTGCGCGTCCCCGATCCCGCGGACCGGTCACCGTCCGACGCGGTCCTGGCCGTCGCCGGCGGCTGAGGTCCGTCGCGGGACGGAAACGGCGTTCTCACACGGCGCCTGCGGCGAACGGAGTCAACGGTAACGGACAAGGACTGTTCCTCCGCTGGCCGTCTGGTCGGAGGAATGGCTGAGTCCCTGCCGCGTCATCCTGAGAGGGTGTTTTCCACACCTCCTTCAGTGAAGCCCCAAGAGCGTCATCCTGAGGGAGCGCCGCGCATAACCTGAACGCGCGCAGGACCCTGGCGCGACCGAAGGATCTTGTGTGCGAAGCGTGAGGCCGCATTCCGTGCCTTGGAGCCGGCTTGCCGCTTCGCGGGCAAGATCCTTCGTCGCCGCCATGGATCACTGACCGGGAAGGTTTGCGCGGCGGCTCCTCAGGATGACGCTTTCGACGCGCGAGGTTTGGCGACACCCTTCCAGGAAACAAAAAATCCCAAATCTTTTATCCGTTACCGTTGACCCCGTTCGCCGAAGGCGCCGTGTGAGAATCGCAGTTTTTCTGTTTGCCGAAAGAACGGAGGCCCGGAGACAATAGATCGTCTCCGGGCCTCCTCTTTTACTCAAGCATCAACACCAACGCGCCGAAACTGAGTCAGGGCGACGAAGCAGCCTCCGCGGCGCGCGCGGCCCGCAGCGTGGGGACGGCCAGCACCAGCTGGAGCTCGCGCTCCGTGCGGCGCGCGTGGACCGTGGCCCCCGCGGCGGATGCCAGCGGACCGGCGGCGGCGAGCGCGGCGGATTCCGCTTCCTCGGCCGGCGCCGTGACGGGCACGCAGACCACCAGCTCCACGGCGCCCCCGGCGTCCAGGGCGGCGGCCTCCAGCGACCCGCCGTGGCGCGCGGCGTAGCGGCCGGCGGCGTCCAGCAGCACCAGCAGCGCGTGCAGCAGGGGCTCCGGGTGCGCCAGGGCCGCCTCGCGGGCCGCGGGCTTGAGCGAGAGCGGCACGTCGCGCAGCAGGTCGTGCTGGCGGTACAGCGACGCCGCGTCGCGCAGCAGGTCCGCGGGCAAAAACGGCTGCGTCCGCGCGCCCGGACGGGCGCCGGCCAGGCGCAGCAGGGCCACCACGTGCTCCAGCTGCGCGGCCTCCTGCTCCAGCAGCTGGTGCGCGGGGCCGGCGGCACCGCCGTCCACCCCCAGCAGGGCATGCACGGCGCGCACGGTGGCAGCGCGGTTGTTGAGCGTGTGCGCCATGCCGTGCAGCAGCTCCGCCAGCAGGTCGGGCCATCCGCGGGCGTTCGCGGGCGGCGACTCCAGCGCGGGGTCCTCGCGGCCGATACTCACCACGGGCTCCGCGCCCTCCAACCCCCATCCCGGAACGGGCGAGAGGAAACCTTGTTCATCATCATCGGGCTGCTGGTGGTGTTCGGCAGCGTCATCGGCGGATACGTGATGCACCACGGCCAGATCGCCGTGCTCATCCAGGTCTCCGAGTTCATCATCATCGGAGGCGCGGCCATCGGGGCCCTCATCGTGGGCAACCCGCCGCGCATCGCCAAGGGGTGCGTCACCCAGTCGCTGGCGCTGCTCAAGCCGTCGCCGTACGGCAAGGCGGCGTTCGAGGAGCTCATGCAGGTTCTGTACGACATGTTCCAGACGGCGCGCCGCGAGGGCATGATCGTGCTGGAGTCGCACATCGAGACCCCCGAGACCAGCGACATCCTCAAGCGGTACCCCGGCTTCCTGGGCAACCATCACGCCGTGGCGCTGCTCACCGACACGCTCAAGGTGCTGCTCACCGGCACGGTGGAGGACCACCACCTGTCGGAGATCCTGGAGATGGACCTGGAAAAGCACCACGAGGAGGCCATCGCCGTCCCCAACGCCCTGGTCAAGGTGGGCGACGCCCTGCCGGGCTTCGGCATCGTGGCCGCCGTGCTGGGCGTGATCATCACCATGGGCAGCATCAGCGGCGCGGCGGCGGAGATCGGCGCCAAGGTGGCCGCGGCGCTCGTGGGCACCTTCCTGGGCATCCTGCTTTCCTACGGCGTGGTGGGGCCGCTGGCGGCCGCCATCGAGACGCGGGTCAAGCTGGAGCACATGTACCTGTCCTGCATCCGCACGGCCCTGCTGTCGTTCGCCCGCGGCGACTCGCCCATGACGTCGGTGGAGTTCGCCCGCCGGGGCATCGAGCCCGAGGAGCGGCCGTCGTTCGTGGAGCTGGAGGGGCTCACCCGCAAGCGCGCGGTGCCCGCATGAGCAAGCCGGCCGGCAAGGTGGTGATCCGCAAGGTGGTCAAGAAGCACGGCCACGCGCACCACGGGGGATCGTGGAAGGTGGCCTACGCGGACTTCGTGACCGCCATGATGGCCTTCTTCATGGTGATGTGGATCCTGGGGATGAGCCCCGAGGCGCGCGCCAGCATCCAGAGCTACTTCAGCAACCCGGCGGGCGTCAAGGACGGCTTTTCCGGCGGCCCCAACCCGCTGGGGCAGGGCGGGATGTCGTCCAGCAACGGCACGGGCCGCGTCAAGCTCATCTCCCGCGTGCAGGAGCGCCAGGCGCTCACGGCCGCCGGCCGGCGCATCGAGGCGCGCCTGCGCAGCGCCGACGGGCTGCAGGAGATCGCCGCGCAGGTGGAGGTGGTGATGACGGAGCAGGGCCTGCGCATCGAGCTGGTGGAGCACGGGCGCGGCGAGACGTTCTTTGCCTTTGGCGACGCCCGGCTCAAGCCGGCCGCGTCGCAGGCGCTGGGGGTGATCGCCTCCGAGCTCGAGACCACGGGGCAGCCCGTGGTGCTGGAGGGCCACACGGACGCGGCGCCGTTCGGCCGGCCGGGCTACACCAACTGGGAGCTCTCGGCCGACCGCGCCAACGCGGCGCGGCGCGCGCTGGAGACGTCGGGGGTGGGCAAGGACCAGGTGGTGGAGG
>NZ_DASURI010000443.1:0-3066 GCF_036280135.1 Longimicrobium sp. | reverse complement strand
GGGCGCCCGGCGTTCGCCGCGAATTTCCCTCTCCCTCGCGAGCCTCGCCCTGCCGCTCGTCCTGCTGAGCGCCGCCTGCGGTCCCGCCTCCGCTCCGCGCGCCTCCGCGCCGGCCGGGGTGCCGGCGGACGCGTCGCCGTGGATGGTCGGATCGAACGTCGCCGCCGATACGCCGTCCGCGCCGCGCGTGCTGGACGACTTCGAGACGCTCAGCGGGTGGACGGCGCATCCGTCCGAAGGGGTGGAGCTGCGCATCTCGCAGGACAGCGGCTACGCGGGGCGGGGCATGCGCCTGGACTTCGACTTCCATGGCGGCACCGGCTACGCCATCGCCCGCAAGTCCATCCCCATCGACCTGCCGCGGAACTGGGAGTTCGCCTGGCGGATGCGCGCGGACGCGCCCGTGAACGACCTGGAGTTCAAGCTCATCGATCCGTCGGGCGAGAACGTGTGGTGGATGAACCGCCGCCGCTTTGAGTACCCGCGCGCGTGGACGCGCATCCGCACGCAAAAGCGGCAGGTGGAGTTCGCCTGGGGACCGCGGGGCGGCGGGGAGATGGACCGCGTCGCGCAGATCGAGATCGTCGTCACGGCGGGGACGGGGGGAAAGGGCACCGTCTGGATCGACGACCTGACCTTTCGCCCGCGCGAGCCGGACGCGCCGTACACGCTCGTGCCCGCCGTGCGCGCGACGGGCACGGCGGACGGTGGCGATGCCGCGCTCGCCATGGACGGCGACACCACGACGGCGTGGCGCGCCGCGCCGGGCGATGCCACGCTTTCCCTGGACTTTTTGCGCGAGCGCGAGATGGGTGGCGCCGTGCTGCACTGGGACAGCGCCGCCTTTGCCGCGGACTACGTGGTCGAAACGTCGTACGATGGCGCGCGGTGGGAGCCGGTCTACACCGTCGCGAACGGCAACGGCGGGCGCGATGCGCTGTACCTGCCGGAAACGGAAACGCGCCATCTGCGCCTGCGCCTGCCCGCGGCTACCCGCGACCAGACGTACGGCGACGAGCGGGTGCGGGGCGAGGCCGCCCTGCGCGAGATCGAGATCAAGCCGGCGGAGTGGTCGCAGACGCCCAACGCGTTCTTCGCGAACCTCGCGAAGGAGGCGCCGCGGGGCGTGTATCCGCGCTACCTCGTGGGCGAGCAGAGCTACTGGACGGTCGTGGGCGTGAGCGGCGACACGCGCGAGAGCGCCATCAACACCGACGGCATGGTGGAGACGGGGATCGGCGGGCCGTCCGTCGAGCCGTTCCTGGGCGTGGGGGGACGGGTGTACTCGTGGGCCGACGTGCGGGCGGAGCCGTCGCTGGCGCGCGGCTACCTGCCCGTGCCCACGGTGCGCTGGCAGGGTGCGCCCGTGTCGCTGGAGATCACCAGCTTTGCCGCGGGCGAGCCGGAGCGGTCGGTGGCCTACGTGCGCTACCGCGTGCAGAACCAGGCGGACACGGCGGTGAGTGCGGACCTGTTCCTGGCCGTGCGGCCGCTGCAGGTGAACCCGCCGTGGCAGTTCCTGAACGTCGTGGGCGGGGTGGCGCGGGTGAACACGATCGAGTACCGGCCCAGCCAGCACCACCAGGGTTCCGTGATGGTGAACGGCGCGCCTGTGCTCGTGACCCTCACGAACCCGTGGGACAGCGGGGTGTTCGCGTGGGACGAGGGCGAGGCCGCCGACTGGATCCGCCGCGGCAAGCTCCCGCCCGCCCGGTTCACCGCGGACGACCCGCGCGGCTTTGGCTCCGCCGTGCTGCGGTACGGGCTGCCGCTGGGCCCCCGCGGCGCGGAGGACGTGCTGATCGCGATCCCCCTGCACGCGGCGTCGACACCCATCGACCTGCCGGCGTGGAGCACGGAAGAGCCCGCGCGGGTGAGCCAGGAGCAGCGCCGGGTAGAAGACGCGTGGGCGCGCGAGCTCAACCGCTTCACGCTGCGGCTGCCCGAAGCCATGCACGGGCAGGACATCGCGAACACCATCCGCTCGCAGCTGGCGTACATCCTCATCAACCGGGACGGGCCCAGCATCCAGCCGGGCTCGCGCAGCTACGACCGCAGCTGGATCCGCGACGGCTCGCTGACGAGCGCCGCCCTGCTGCGCCTGGGCCACGCCGACGAGGTGCGCGCGTTCGCCGAGTGGTACGCGCCGCACCAGCGCGCCAGCGGCTACGTGCCGTGCTGCGTGAGCCTGCGCGGCGCCGACCCCGTGCCGGAGCACGACAGCCACGGCCAGCTGATCTACCTGGTCGCCGAGTACCACCGGCTGACGGGCGACCGCGCGTTCGCGCAGCGGATGTGGCCGCACGTGGAGCGCGCCGTGGCGTACATCGACACGCTGCGCCACGAGCGGATGACGCCGGAGTACCAGGCGCCGGACAAGCGAGCGTACTACGGGCTGGTGCCGCAGTCCATCAGCCACGAGGGCTACTCGGCCAAGCCGATGCACTCGTACTGGGACGACTTCTTCGTCCTCAAGGGGCTGGACGACGCCGTCTACGTGGCGGACGTGCTGGGGCGCACGGCGGACCGCGCGCGCTTCGCCGCCATCCGCGACGGCTTCCGCGGCGACCTGCGGGCGTCGATCGACGCGTCCATGGCCATGCACGGCATCGACTTCATCCCCGGCAGCGTGGAGCTGGGCGACTTCGACGCCACGTCGACGACCGTGGGCGTGAATCCGCTGGGCGGGCTGGGCTGGCTGCCGCAGCGGGCGCTGGAGAACACGTTCGAGCGCTACTACCACGAGAGCATCCGCGCGCGGCTGGACGGCGCGGCGTGGGACGGCTACACGCCGTACGAGTGGCGCACGGTGGGCACGTTCGTCCGGCTGGGGTGGAAGGCGCGGGCGCACGAGGCCATCGGCCTGTTCTTTGGCCACCAGCGGCCGCGGGCGTGGAACCACTGGGCGGAAGTCGTGTTCCGCGACTCCACGTCGCCGCGGTTCATCGGCGACATGCCGCACACGTGGGTGGGATCGGACTTCATCCGCAGCGCCCTGGACCTGTTCGCGTACGAGCGCACGGCGGACAGCGCGCTCGTTGTCGGTGCCGGCGTGCCCGAGGCGTG
>NZ_DASURI010000442.1:0-9193 GCF_036280135.1 Longimicrobium sp. | reverse complement strand
CCGTCATCGTCAGCGGCGACAAGGACTTCTACCAGCTCATCCGCCCCCACGTGTGCCTGCTGAACCCCGGCCGCGGCGGGCCCACGGCGGTGGAGGAGGAGTGGGTGGACACGCGCAACGCCAACGAGCGGCTGGGCGTGGCGCCGCAGCACGTGGTGGACTACCTGGGGCTGATCGGCGACAGCAGCGACAACGTGCCGGGGGTCAAGGGCATCGGCCCCAAGACGGCCATCCAGCTCATCGAGGAGTACGGCGCCATCGAGAACCTCCTGGCGCACACGGCCGACATCAAGAGCAAGCGCGCCCGCGAGGCCCTGGAGGCGTTCGCGGATTCGGCGATTCTCTCCAAGAAGCTCGTCACCATCCGCGAGGACCTGCCCGTGGAGCTGGAGCTGGAGGCCCTGCGCTGCCGCGAGCCGGACCGCGCGCGGCTCAAGGACATCTTCTTCGACCTGGAGTTCCACTCGCTGGCCCGCGACTTCGCCTCGCAGGTGCCGGGCGAGGACGGCGCCGCGGCGGAGACGCGCGCGCCGAAGCGGCTGGAAGCCACGTACACGCTGCTGTCGACGGCGGAGCAGGTGCGCGACGTCGTGGCCCAGGCGCGGGCGGCGGGCCGCGTGGCCGTGGACACGGAGACGAGCGACACGGACCCCATGCGGGCCACGCTCTGCGGCATCTCCCTGGGCGTGACCACGGGCGAGGCGTTCTACCTCCCGTTCCGCCACCGCACGCGCGGCCCCGACCAGGGCGACCTGCTGGGCGACATCGCCCCGCCCGCGGACGGGCCGGGGTGCGAGGTGGTCGCCAACCTGCCGGACCTGCACGGCGAGCAGATGCGGCCGCTGATCGAGCTGCTGGAGGACGCGTCGGTCGAGAAGGTGGGGCAGAACCTCAAGTACGACTTCCTCGTCTTTCGCCGCGAGGGGATCACGCTGCGGGGCATTGGCTTCGATACCATGATCGCCAGCTACGTGCTGGAGCCGGGGCGGCGCGAGCACGGGCTGGACTCGCTGGCCCTCCAGCACCTGGACCACACGACCATCGCCTACGACGAGGTCACGGGCAAAGGCAAGGCGCAGATCCCCTTTGCCGAGGTGGCGCTGGAGGCCGCGTGCACCTACGCGGCCGAGGACGCCGACATCGCCCTGCGGCTGGCGGAGAAGTTCGGGCCGGAGATGGAGTCGCTGCACCTGGACACGCTGTTCCGTGACCTGGAGATGCCGCTGCTCCCCGTGCTGGCCGAGATGGAGTGGAACGGCATCCGCATCGACGAGCCGTTCTTCGCGAAGATGGGCGAGGAGCTGCGGGCGCAGCAGCGGCGCGTGGAGGGCGACATCTACGCCGAGGCGGGGCAGGAGTTCAACATCGGCAGCACGCCGCAGCTGCGCGAGATCCTCTTCGGCAAGCTGGGGCTGCCCGTCATCAAGAAGACCAAGACGGGCGCGTCGACCGACGTGGACGTGCTGCAGGCCCTGGCGGCCAAGGGACATCGCCTGCCCACGCTGCTGATGGAGTACCGGCAGGTGGACAAGCTGCGCAGCACGTACGTGGAGTCGCTGCCCAAGACGGTGAACCCGGAGACGGGGCGCATCCACACGTCGTTCAGCCAGACGGTGGCGGCGACCGGCCGGCTTTCGTCGTCCGATCCCAACCTGCAGAACATCCCCATCCGCACGGAGATGGGCGCGGAGATCCGCCGCGGCTTCATCCCCGCGGAGGGCAACCGCTTCGTCAGCGCCGACTACTCCCAGATCGAGCTGCGCATCCTGGCGCACTACTCGGGCGACGAGGCGTTCGTGGAGGCGTTCCGGGCGGGCGTGGACATTCACCGGCAGACGGCCGGCATCATCTTTGGCGTGGCGACGGACAGCGTCACCAAGGAGATGCGCGACCGGGCCAAGACGGTGAACTTCGGCATCATCTACGGCCAGGGCCCGTTCTCGCTGGGCAACCAGCTGGGGATCAGCAACGCCGAGGCAAAGGAGTTCATCGAGGAGTACTTTCGCCGCTTTCCGGGCGTGCGGCGCTATCTGGACGAGCAGGTGGAGCTGGCCAAGAGTCGCGGCTACGTGGAGACGCTCACGGGGCGGCGGCGGTACATCCCGGAGCTCAAGTCCAAGAACTGGAACATCCGGGCGTTCGGCGAGCGCGCGTCCACCAACGCGCCCATCCAGGGCACGGCGGCGGACCTGATCAAGATCGCCATGATCCGCATCCACGACGACCTGACGGTGCAAAAGCGGGTGAACGCGAAGATGCTGCTGCAGGTGCACGACGAACTGCTCTTCGAGACACCCGTGGGCAACGAGGACGCCGTGCGCGAGATGGTGCGCGACCGCATGGAGAACGCGCTGGTGCTCAACGTGCCGCTCAAGGTGGAGGGCGGCGTGGGGGAGAACTGGCTGGAGACGAAGTAGGACGAGGGTACGAGGGTACGGAGGTACGGGGAGAGAGACAGAGGAACGGCCCCTCGGTTTTCTCTCCTTGCTCCTCACCAGCTTCAGCGAAGCCGACAGGCGTACGTCGGTCCGGTGCTCCTATCCCTGGTCGGTGCCAGTGTGTCGAACACCGTACAACTCGTACTCTCCACCCAGGACGCGGGGTGGATTCCGAACATGCTAGGGATTATCCGCAAGATGACATAAATTGAAAGGCCGTCTCATTTGCCGCGGCGGTCATCCATCAAATCCGGGAGGTTTCATGCACAAGCTAAAGCTCGATGTAGATCAGCTCACCGTCGAATCGTTCGAGGCGGTTTCTCCCGAGATGATCCGCGGCACGGTCGACGCGCATTCCCACATGTGCATCTCACCGTTCGAGACGTGCGCTGACCTCGCGTGCCCCACGGGTACCTGCGGCGCTACCTGCGCCACCTGTGCCTCGTGCGCAAGCTGCAATGGAACCTGCTATTCCTGCTACGACACCTGTGGCGACTCGTGCAACGGCACGTGCCTTAGCTGCCTGACCAACTGCGAGCCGATGTCCTGCGTGTACGTCTGCCCCTGAGGAGGTCGCGAACTGACGCGCGGCTGGGGCTACGCAGCCGCGCGGGAAACCCGATCCCCGGAGATGTTGAAGCCCCGCCGTGCGACGCGAAGCGTCGTGAGGGCGGGGCTTTCCGCTGTCGTAGCGGCGGCTTCAGCCGCTCAGGCTTGGGACTCGGGTTCCTTCTCACGGGCCGCTGCGATCAACTCTCGAACTCTCTCGAGAACGGCCTCGGAGATCGGCGGGGGCGGACCGTGGTTGATCACCACGGGTCCCCAAGCGAGTCTGCCACCGTCCGTGGACACGTGAGGGTCGCCCTTCCGGATGACCAGGGGGCCACGTGAAGCAAGGGACAGCTCTTTCGCGAACGCCGCGTCACGCTGCATCACGAACTCCTGTTGGCTGGTTGAGCTCCTGCGAATAGTAGTGCTTCCGAGACACCCACCGGAAGCCTTCATGTAGAGTGATCGAAGCCAGGTCGATAGGCGGTGCAACGGTCGTCGGAGCGGCTGCCGCTCAGGCTGGGACCCGCGTGATCTGCCGATGCGTGTCGTCTGCGGTGCGATCCGCCGGCGCTCAGTCGTCCTTGCGCAGCCAGCCCAGGCGGCCGAACCACATCAGCAGGACCAGGGCACACGCGCCCATCAGCCCCAGCACGAAAGGCAGGTTCCACCACCAGGCGCGGTTGGGGTGGTCCACGTTCATCCCGTACACGCCCGTGATGAACCCCAGGGGGATGAAGATGGCCGCGAAGATCGTGAGCACCTTCATGATCTCGTTCATGCGGTTGCTCACCGTGCTCAGGTACAGGTCCGTGAGCGAGCCGGCGATGTCGCGGTACGTCTCCACCAGGTCCAGCACCTGGAATGCGTGGTCCGCCGTGTCACGATAGTAGACCAGCGTCTCGCGCTGCACGAGCGGTCCCGGCTCGCGCACCAGCGCGTTGAGCGCGTCGCGCATGGGCCACACGGCGCGCCGCAGCGCCATCAGCTCGCGCTTGATGCCGTGCAGCCGCGTCATGGTCTCGCGCGTGGGGCGGCCGACGATCTCGTCCTCCAGGTCGTCCAGCCGGTCCGCGTACGCCTCGGCCACGGGGAAGTAGTGGTCCACGACGGCGTCCACCACCGCGTAGGCCAGGTAGTCCGGCCCGCTCTGGCGAATCCGCCCCCGCCCCGTGCGGATGCGCTGCCGCAGCGGCTCCAGTACGTCGCCCGGGCGCTCCTGGAAGGTGATGACGAAGCCGTCGCCCAGGAACACGCCGATCTGCTCCAGGTCCAGTTCCGGCGCCAGCCGCGCCATGCGGGCGATGACGAACAGGTGGTCGTCGTACGCCTCGACCTTGCTGCGCTGCTGCACGTCGCCCAGGTCCTCCAGGGCCAGCCGGTGCAGCCCGAAGATCTCGCCGATGGCCGCCAGGGTGGGCGCGTGCGCCACGCCGTCCACGTTCACCCACACCACGTGCCACTTGCCGCGCATCTGCCGCAGCAGCTGCAGGTCGGTGACGGGCGTTTCCGTGAACTCCAGCGGCGCGTAGGCAATGACCTGCACGGCCGGCGGCGTGGCGCCCGGCTCCGACACCAGCACGCCCGGCTCGGAGCCCGGCGCGGGCTGCGGACGGCGGTGCACGGGCGCCAGCGCGTCCGCCCCCGCCGCAAACGGCAGGCGGAACAGGTCCCTGCGATTGAGCTTCAGCGGCCCGTCTCCGTGTGTGTCATGCTGGACATCTGCGATCGAAGTGCGGGAGGATCAGGCGGATGCCGGAAAGGTGCCGCCCACCTCGCCGGCGGCCCGCAGCATCTCGCGGGCGGCGGCCGCGTACTTCGCGAGCGACATCAGGTTGCCCTTGGTGAGCTTGAGCTTGCCCGTCATGGCCGCCGAAACGGGATCGGTCTCGCCGGCCAGCAGCCGCGTCCAGGTGGCCGCGTCCGCCTGCAGCACGTACGCGGCGGATGCGCGGTCGGCCGCAGTGGCCACGCGGCTGTCGCGGCAGTGTCCGTGGTGCGCGTCGATCCACACGGCGCGCTCGCCGGGGATGCCGTGCGCCGCGTCCGCCGTCATCACGAGGACCACGGTGCCCTCCCACGTGGCGGCCGCCTGCCGGTACTCGGCGCTCGCGTTGAGCCGCGCGCAGCAGGCGTCGCACCACGCGTCCGTGAACACCTCCATCCGCTCCATCCCTGTCCTGGCGTCGGTTGATGTGGATGCGTGAACGCTACGGCGCCGCGTGTTTCCGCGAAAGGGCAGGCGAGCACGAGATCCATCCGTCGTCGCAACGACACGCCGGCCGGTGCGAGGGTTGGATGCGGACAAAGGGATGCGAGCGAGAGGCTTCGAGCTTGGTAGTCGACTCCCAGCCGGAGCGGCTAAAGCCGCCGCTACGACAGCGGAAAGCCCCGCCCTGACGACGCTGCGCGTCGCCCGGCGGGGCTTCAACTACCGGCGGATTCGGGCCTCAGACCGGCACGCGCCCCTCGTGTTCCCCGCGGCGCACGCGTCGGGCCAGGGCTCGAACCGCCAGCGTGCCCGCGGCAATGATCAGCGCCACCAGCGCGGCCCACATCCCCAGCTCGAACGCGAACGCTCTCGCATCACGAATGAACTCCCGCCGCTCGTAGTCGATCTGGTACATCCCGGGCATGATCGTCAGCCCGAGCCACAAATGCACCAATTCAGACACCGTGATCGATGCGCCAATCGCGAGCGCCGTCACCGGCAGCGCGTACCGCCCGGTACGCAGCGCGAGGATCACGCACGCCACGACGAACGAGATCAGCGTCGATGATAGCACAACCACCTCTATCCAGAACCGCGTTTCCACGCCCACGCCCATGCGGCGCGCGGTCCACACGGCGACGCTCATGCTGACGTACGCCACCGCCGGCACAAGGGTGACCGCGGCGGGGAAACCCCATCCACGGCTGGGGCGCGGCGAGAGAAACGAGGACGACACAGATGGTTGGTGGAGAGTCAGACTGCGGGGGTACGGCGCCTATCAGGGTTGGGGCAGTCCACGCGAACGGAGTTCGTGATGTTCCCGCGGCGAATTATGCTCGTTGCGGATCTGATTCGGTAATGGCCGTCCCCCAGCCGGAGCGATGAATTTGCCGCTGGAACGACACAAAGTCCGCCTTCGTGGACTGCACGCCGCCATCCTGCCGCGACGCTCGTCACATCGCCGGGAATGGTTCGTATTGGCGGTTGAAGCCTCGTTCGCAAAGCGCGTCGGCGCGAGACGGGGCTTTCCGCTGTCCCAGCGGCGGCTTCAGCCGCTCCGGCGCGAGGGTGGAGTTCACCTGTTTAGATCCGCAACCGGCATCATTCGCTCCGCTCTCGCGCGGGGCCGGCCGGGCCGCCCAGAACTCACCTGCGCAGCCTCGGCCAATCCACCCTCACCCCGCCCTGCGCGTCTTGCGCCGCAGGAAGTCGCGCATGATGTACTGGCCCAGCGTCATGGTGCTGGTGAAGTACGCCTTGCCGCGTGCCACCTGGCTCACCCGGTTCACAAACGCCACCAGCGCCGGGTCGCGCGCCAGCATGAACGTGTTGATCAGGATCCCCGACTTGCGACAGGCCCCCACCTCCTGGAACGTCTCGTTCAGCACGAAGCTGTCCAGCCCCATGCTGTTCTTGTAGACGCGTCCGTCCGGCAGCGTGACGGCGGACGGCTTGCCGTCCGTGATCATCACGATCTGCCGCATGTCCTTGTTCTGCGCCAGCAGCAGCCGCCGCGCCAGCTTGAGCCCCGCCGCCGTGTTGGTGTGGAACGGACCCACCTGCGCATGCGCCAGCCGCCCGATGGGGATCTCCTCGGCCGTGTCGCCAAAGAGCACCACCTTGAGCGTGTCGCCGGGAAACTGCGTGCGGATGAGGTGCGTGAGCGCCAGCGCCACCTTCTTGGCCGGCGTGAACCGGTCTTCGCCGTACAGGATCATGCTGTGGCTGATGTCCACCATCAGCACCGTGGCGCACGACGAGCGGTACTCGGCCTGGTGCACGTGCAGGTCGCCGTACTCCAGCGGCAGCGTGCCGTCGTCGCGCAGCCCCTCGCGGGCCAGCGCGCTCTTGAGCGTGGCGGGGATGTCCAGGTTGAGCGTGTCGCCGAACTCGTACGGCCGGCTGGCGGCCTCGGCTTCCACGCCCGTGGCCAGGTGCGGCGTCTCGTGGCTGCCGAACGACGACCGGCCCATGGCGCCCAGCAGGTGCCGCAACGTGCGGTATCCCAGGAAGTCGATGCCCTTGCCCGTGAGCGAGAACTCCACCTGGCGCGACGCCTCGCGGGCCTCGTCGATCTTGCCGTCCTTCATCTCGGCGTAGTTGCCGGGCATCTGCGGCTGGCCGCCCTCGCTGACGTTGAGGTAGCCCTCCTCCACCATCCGCTGGATGAGCCGGTCCAGCAGCTCGGCGATACGCTCGCGCACGGCCTCGTCGGGCTCGCCGTCGCCCCGCAGCTCGGCGATCATCTCGGGCGTGAGCTGGCCGCTTTCCAGCAGGGCGCGCAGCAGCGCCTCCTTCAACGCGTCCAGCGACCGGTCGTCCTCGTCGCCGCCAAACTCGCCCCACCACGGGTTCACGTGGTGCCCGCCGGCGAACCCGCTGTTGAGCAGGAAGTCCGACAGCTGGTCCAGCAGGGCCTGCAGGTTGAGCGCGTCGGCCATGTGGCCGGTGTAGCGCGAGTAGTTCGTAAAGCGCATGAGATGCCTCCGAGGGGCGAGACCGGGCCGGCGGCGCACGTTGCAGGCCATCCCCGGCGGCGGTGGCGCGCCAGGAAGCCGTCCCGTAAGATACACCCGAACCAACTGTTTCGCACAGAAGCGGATACGAGGGACTACGCCAGAGCAGATTCCGGAGGCGGACGCGGCGGAGGGCATAGCGGCATCGCCCCCGGAGGCCCAGCGCGGCCCGCCCACGCAGTTGCCGGACGCCCCGGAGCGCCCGGCCGAGGTGGAGATCCCCACCCGGGCGTTCGGGGCGCTGCGCCACCGCAACTTTCGCGTGTTCTACGTGGGCCAGCTGCTGTCGCTGGCGGGGACGTGGATGCAGTCCACGGCGCAGGGCTGGCTGGTGCTGGAGCTCACCAACAGCGCGCTGCTGCTGGGCATCGTCACAGCGGTCACGTCGCTGCCCACGCTGCTGTTCAGCCTGTGGGCGGGGGACCTGGCGGACCGCGCGGACAAGCGCCGCATCATCCTCGTCGCGCAGGTCGTGTCGCTGGCCGCCGCGCTCGTGCTGGCGCTGCTGACGGACACGGAGCGCATTACCTATCCCGTTCTGCTGGCGCTCGTCTTCGTGCTGGGGACGGCGAGCGCCTTCGAGATCCCCACCCGCCAGAGCTTTTTCGTGGACCTGGTGGGCCCGGCGGACCTGCCCAACGCCATCGCCCTCAACTCGGCCGCCTTCAACGCCACGCGCATCGTGGGGCCGGCGCTGGCGGGCGTCGTCATCGGCGTGGCGGGGGTGGCGGCGTGCTATTACGCCAACGCCGTGTCGTACGTGGCCGTCATCATCGGCCTGCTGATGATGCGGCTGCCCTCGTTTGTCCCCCGCCCGCGGACGGCGAGCACGCTGGAGAGCATCCGCGAGGGGCTGGCGTACATCCGCTCGGACCGGCTCGTCCGCACGCTCGTCTGGCTCATCGCGGGGATGTCCGTGACGGCGCTGCCGTACGTGATGCTGCTGCCGGTGTTCGCGCGCGACGTGCTCAAGGTGGGCGCGCCGGGGCTGGGGTCCATGCTCTCCGCGACGGGCACGGGCGCCCTGGCGGCGGGCGTGTCGCTGGCGGCGGGCCGCGTGCGGGTGCCGCGCGGCAGGCTGATCCTGGGCGCGGCGGCGGCGTTCGCGCTGCTGCTGATGGCGTTCGCGCTGTGTCCGTGGTATCCGCTGTCGCTGGGGTTGCTGGCGCTGGTGGGCTTTACGATGATCCTGAACAACGCCAGCGTGAACGCGCTGCTGCAGAGCAAGGTGCCGGACCACCTGCGCGGGCGCGTGATGAGCGTGTACGTGTTCATGTTCGTGGGGATGACGCCGTTGGGCTCGCTGCAGGCGGGCGCCCTGGCCCGGTGGATGGGCGCGCCGTACGCCCTGGCGACGGGTGCCGGCACGCTTCTGCTGATCATCGCGTGGATCGCCGTGAACATCCCGGAGCTGCGCGCGGCGGAGTGAGGGGGAAAAAGGGCAGGCTCCGCGCCTGAGCGAGTGAACTCGCCGCAAC
>NZ_DASURI010000441.1:0-20063 GCF_036280135.1 Longimicrobium sp. | reverse complement strand
AAGCGGCGGGAGCACTTCCTTCTCTTTCAGGAGTACGACAAGCCGCACTTCAGCATCACGGCCGCGGTGGACGTGTCCGCGTGCTACGAAGCGTCGCGCGGCGCGGACGGCGCGTCGTTCACGCTGGCGATGCTGTTCGCGGCCATGCACGCGGCCAGCGGGATCGAGGCGTTCCGGCTGCGGCTGCGGGAGGATGGCATCTGGTGCCACGACGCCATCGGGATCGGCTGCACGGTGGCGCGGCCGGACCGCACGTTCGGGTTCGCGTACTTCGCGCACGAGCCGTCGTTCGCGCAGTTCGCGGCGGAGGGCGAACGCGAACTGGAGCGCGCCCGGACGGGCACCACGCTGGCCGACGACCGCGAGCACGACGACGCCACGCTCCACGCGACCGTGCTCCCCTGGATCCGCTTTACCTCGTTCACGAACGCCATGCGGCGGGAGGACTCCGTCCCCAAGATCACGTTCGGCAGGCGCTACGCGGAGGGCGGCGCGTGGTACGTGCCCGTCTGCGTGGAGGTGCACCACGCGCTGGTGGACGGCATCGACGTGGGCGACTTCTTCGCGCGCCTCCAAGACCTGCTCGCGCGTCCACTCGACGGCTGATTGACGCGGCGGCCCTGGAGAAAACCTCTACTCATCCCACGATGATTCGACAGGAAAACACGCAGGCAGCGGATCACTTCCCGTTGCGCGAGTCCTACGTGGACTGCCGTGGGACAAGACGCGAGTTCATCATCGATTTCGTTCGGAGCGACGATCAGCGGTTCCTGCGTGCCGTCGAGGCCGTGGACCTGGAAGGGCGGTACGAGTTCGCGGCGATGTCCGAGACGGACCCGTTCCTCGCCCTGGAAAGCTGCGGCAAACCATTCGGCGCGAGTTGTCGACGCGATACCTGCACGGAGAAGGCGACGACCTGGAGCTTGCTCACGATGACCTGAAGGGTCGGATTGCCTACGGGGGCGTTGCTGTCGATGGTCAGTTCGTGAGCTTCGACGAGTTGGTGCGGTTGCTCGATGCGTACGAGGGCTTTCAGTTCCATCTCCGGATCACCGATCCCGCTGACCTCTGATACCGGATCCGGACAGCTCGCCGGCACCACGGCATCCAGGGCGTAGCTGGAACACGTCTACTGGATCGCAGCGGGGATGCGGCGCGGACTGCGTTTTCATCGATGCACGCGGGACTGAACACGGCGGGCGTGCGGAGGGCGCGCCCGCCGTGTACTTTTGTGCCCATGTCATCCGAAACCCCTCCCCGCCCGCCGGCCCGCCGCGGCCGCAAGCCCAAGCCGCGGCTGCTGCACATGCGCATCACGCTCGCGAAGATCGAGCCGCCCATCTGGCGCCACGTCCGCGTGCCGGATGCGTACACGCTCGATCAGCTGCACCGCGTCATCCAGATGCTGTTCGAGTGGCAGGACTACCACCTGTACGACTTCAAGATGGGGGAGCGCCGCTTTGGACCGCCGCACGAGGAAGCGCTGGGCGAAGACTCGACGACGGTCCGGCTGGCCGACCTTGGGCTGACCAAGGGCGGGCGGCTCACGTACACGTACGACTTCGGCGACAACTGGGTGCACGAGGTCCACGTATCGGGCGGCTACATCGCGATCCCCGCCGATGGTCCGGACCTGCCCGTGCTGCTGGAAGGAGAGCGCGCCGGGCCCCCCGAGGACTGCGGCGGCCCCTGGGGATACGCCGAGATGCTGGAGGCGCTGCGGGACGCGAATCACCCGGAGCATGGGCCCTGCCGCCTTTGGGCAGGCAAGTACGATCCCGAGCTTTTCGACGTGCGGATGGCGCGCAAGAACCTCGTCCTCGCCGCCGTGTGGGGCGCGATCTGAGATGCACGCTCCGCGACGAAAGAGGCTGAACCGCGGCAAGCGGCTGAATATCGCAGCGCAGTGGATTTCGGCGTACTCGGGCAGCAACCTGATCCGCGGTTACTGCACGTGGTTCGGCGTTTCGGAGGTATGCGCGATCGTGGAACTGCGGATGCTCGGCATCGAGATCGCCGAGTCCCGGCTGGACCAGGCCCGCCGCAACGAGCAGGCGCGGGCGGCCCGTCGCAAACAGCGCAGGCAGGAACGCGCGGACCCGGATGGTTGCGAGGACGGCCTTTGGTTCGTGGCCGGATACACCCCCGCGGGTGCTCCATACGGCATCGACCAGGATGATGCGGATGCCGCCTGGGAGCAAGAATCTGCCTTGAGCCGCGCGCTGAAGACGATGTACCAAGACGACGACCTGCCGTTCTGATCCCCGAGACGAGATGTACGCCACGTTCGAGAGCCGGCACGGGCTCACGCTGCCCGGGTTCGGCGGCTTCTACCTGGAGCGCCGGGGCGACCGATTCGCGTTCAAGTTCAACCCGGGCCAGCGGCTGCGCGCCCTCTTCGGCTGGTTGTCCACCCATCGGGGATGAACCTTCCCCGATCCACCTCCATCCCGATCCGATCCATCGAATGGCCAAACCCATCGGCAGGCGCGAGCTCAAGAAGCACCTGCAGGGGCTCTCGCGGGAGCAGCTCGTCAATCACCTCCTGCACCTGGGCGAGTCGTTCAAGGACGTGCAGGCCTACCTGCAGAACGTGGTGCGCCCCGCAGACGACGAGACGGTGCGGGCCCGCTATCGCCAAGTCATCAAGAACGAGTTCTTTCCCGCGCGCGGCTACGGCAGGGCGCGCCTGGCGGTCGCCCGCAAGGCGGTGATGGACTACCGCAAGGTGGCGGCTTCGGCGGAGGGACCGGCGGACCTCATGCTGGCGTACGTGGAGCTGGGGGTCCAGTTCACCAACGCCTACGGGGACATGAGCGAGGCGTTCTACCGCAGCATGGAAAGCATGTACGGCAACGCGCTGCAGTGGATCGTGAAGCACGGCCTGAAAGACGGGTTCCGTCCCCGCGCCGAAGCGATCCTGGACGACACCCGCAACATCGGGTGGTCGTTCCCGGACATTCTCAACGACATCTTTTGCCGCTACCTGGACGACGAGGACGAGAACGGAGAGTAGACGCAATTCACCCGGCGCCGGCGCGCCGGATGACACGCGACCGTGCACGTTCGCGCCGGCCTCCCCCGCCCTGCCCTCTGCGGTTCCGGCCCCGCGCGCTCTTCGCTAAATTCTGGCGCCGGATGTGAATTCATCCGCATCCTGCCCTCCGGAATCGCATCCCCCGAAGAGACCGACGCGTGACACAGTACGACACCATCGCCCTCGAATATCAGCGGATCTCCGCGACCGTGCCGCTCCGCGCGGCCGAGTGGTACTCGCTCCACCAGCGGCTGGGCGACCTGGAGGGCTGCTCCGTGCTGGACCTGGCCTGCGGCGACGGGATGGGCACGCGCCTGTTCAAGCAGTGGGGCGCGGATCGCGTGGTGGGCGTCGACATCTCGTCGCAGATGATCGCCCTGGCGCAGCAGCGCGAGGACGCGGAGCCCCTGGGCATCGAGTACCGCGTGGCGGACGCGGCCACGCTGGGAGGCATCGGCACGTTTGACCGCGTGGCGGCCGCGTACCTGCTGCACTACGCCGAGAGCCGCGAGCAGCTGCTGCGGATGGCGCGGACGGTGTACGACAACCTGCAGCCGGGGCAGACGTTCGTGGCGAGCATCGCCAACCCGCTGCAGCCGCCGCGGCCCGTCGTGGATCACCGGAAGTACGGATGGAGCTACCGGCTGCTGGACGAGACGCTGCGGGAGGGCGCGAACCTCCGGGGCACGCTGTACCTGGGCGCCACTGTCGTGGAGTTCGACTTCTTCTGGTGGTCGTGGGACACGTACGAGGAGGCGTTCCGCGCGGCGGGATTCAGCGAGTGCCGCATCGAGCCCTTCCTGGTCCCGCCCGACCCGGATGGAAAGCGCGGCTCGGGCTTCTGGGACGAGTACCTGGCCGCGCCCTCGGCCATGCACGTCATCTGCCGAAAGTAGAAGCGCGGGCCGATGCCGAGAGACGACCCTTTCGGCAAAGGTCCGGCGTCCTCGCAGTTGATTCCCCCGCCACACGCAGTCCCACCCCGGTCAAGGCCCAAACACGATGAGCGTGCAGAAAACGTGGTCCACCAACTGGATGTCCGCGATCGAAGACGGTACGAGCATCGCGGAGATCAGCATCCCCGGCACCCACGAGTCGTGCGCCCGGTTCGGAGGGAGCGCATCCCAGTGCCAGTGGTTCTCCATCACCCAGCAGCTCAACCGGGGAATCCGGTTCCTGGACATCCGGTGCAAGTACGAGACGGGTGCGGACAGTGGCCGGACGCAGGGGATCTACTTTCCGGTCTACCACGGAACCGATCCCTTCCTTACGTCGCGGCAGAACATCCTGTTCGAAGAGGTGCAGGCGCAGTGCATTGCGTTCCTGGCCGAGAATCCCACGGAGTTCATCCTGATGAACGTCCAGATGGAGTACGGCTGCGAACAGAACCAGGACGGCTGCGGCGACCAGTTCCGGGAGAAGTTCCTGGAGCTGACCCGCCCGTACTGGGCAAAGTACTGGTACATGAAGTCGTCCATCCCGCTCATCGACGATTGCCGCGGGCGCATCGTGCTGATCCGCGCGTACGATCCCGCCGCCCAGACGGGATGGGGAAGCGGCATCCACCGCGGCAACCCGGTGCCCAACCGAAGCTGGCCCGACGGCAACGATGGCGGCGGCCTGGCCTGGAACGGCTTCAACACCGATGGAGATTCCACGAACCTGCATTTCAGGACGCAGAATGGGTGGACGCTGCATGGCACCCCCAAGGGAGGCGAGGTGGAACGCCACATCGACGCCGCGCAGGCCAATGCCCGGGCCGGCTTCATCACCCTGAACTTCGCGAGCTATGCCGGTGACTCCGGGCCGGGCGGGAACGCGGCGGGCATGAACGTGCGGCTCCAGAACTACCTCAGGAACTACCGGCAGAACGGCAACTGGGGCGTGGCGCTGGGCGTGATCCCCATCGACTTTACCGGCAACACCGGCGACGGCAACGAATCGCTGGAGAACCTCATCATCGAGCACCAGGCGCACCAGGACCCAAACACGTCGTACAGCGGCCTTCCCGGCTGGCTGCTGAGAGCGGACGCCTGAGCCGCATTCCCGCCGCCGGCCCTCGCCCGGAGGTGAAGTGCCGCCGGTATGCGGAAGCAGAGATACGAGCGCGCCGGCCCGTCCGTGGTTCTGGACGAGCCGGCGCGCTGTTTTTCCGATGACGGGCGGAGGCGTATGCGGCCTCCGCGCGTCAGGGCGGGTGCGGAAAAAGTAGTTGTCTTCCTGAGAGGGGGTGTTGCCAAACCGGCCTTTTCAACGGAGCCAGGGAAACGTCATCCTGAGGGAGCGCCGCGCGTAAAACGAAAGCGCACAGGACTTTGGCGCGACCGAAGGATCTTGTGTGCGAAGCGACAAGCCGGCTCTGGTGCACGGAGCCGACTTGTCGCTTTGCGGGCAAGATCCTTCGTCGCCGCCATGAAGCCCGCGCGAATCAGGTTATACGCGGCGGCTCCTCAGGATGACGCTCGCTGGGGGGCCTCTGAAGCCAGGCTTGGCAACGGCCTCTGAGGAGCCACCGCGTGGTCCTGTCCGAACGCGATCGTTGGCGGCGACCGAAGGATCTTGCCCGCAAAACGCTGCGGCGGCCCTCGTGCACGGACCCCGTCTCCGAGTTTCGCACACAAGATCCTTTGGTCGCGCCAAAGTACTGCATGCGTTCACGTTGTGCGCGGCGCTCCCTGAATAGAAAGCCGCGGCTGGGCTCGTGCGGAGTAGCGTGTCCCGCGCGAGCGCCCCCTCCGGACTCGCGGAGCTCGCCCACCTCCCCCAAAACCCCCTGGGGGAGGTTGGACTGCGGTGGCTTTCATCCCGCAGGGTGCGCGCAGCGCCGGATGACTCAGGATGACGCTTCCTGGGCTCCGTTGAAAAGCAGGTTTGGCAGCAGCCTCGTCAGGGCGCGACGGACCAGAGGCGCACCGTGCCGTCCGCGCTGCTGGTGGCCAGGCGCCCGCCGGGCCCCCAGGCCAGGCCCGTCACGGCGCGCGTGTGGCCCTCACGCGACTCGCGCCGCGCACCCGTCGCCGCGTCCCACAGGTGCAGCGCGCGGTCCGCGCCCGCGGTGGCCAGCGTGCGTCCGTCCGGCGAGAACGCGGCGGCCGTCACGGGGAGCTGCTGCGGGATCTCGCGCATCCGCCCGCCAACCATCAGCCGCGACGGATGCGCGGTCGTCAGCGTGTCGCGCACGGTTCCCGACGCCACGTCCCACAGCCGCGTGGTGCGGTCCAGGCTGGCCGATGCCAGCACGCCCGCATCGGGCGAAAAGCTCAGCCCGTAGACCACGTCCTCGTGCCCGGCGAGCACACGGCCCGTGTCCGCGGGGAGCGCCGCGCGCGTCCACACCCGGATGCGCGCGCCGCCCACCGCGAGCAGCCGCCCGTCGCGCGAGTACGCCACCGCGCCGCCGTACCCCGCCCGCAGCGTGTCGCGCACGGCGCCGCCGGCCGGGTCCAGCCGCAGCAGCACACCCTCGCCGGAGAGGGCCGCCAGCTCGCCGCCGTCCGGCGCGAACGCCAGCGCGGCGGGGTATCCGCCCAGCTCCCGCGTCCACTCGCGCCGTCCGTCCGACACGCGCCAGACGGTGACGCTACGGCCGTGCCCCGCCGCCAGCCGCGTCCCGTCCGCGGAGAGCGCGACGACGTTCACCTCGCCCCCGGGCGTCAGCACGCGCAGCGCGCGGCCGGTGGCGGCATCCCACAGCCGCGCCGTGCCATCCACCCCGCCGCTGGCGACGCGCTCCCCCGCGAACGCCACGGACGCGACCACGCCCACGTGGCCGCGCAGGACGGTGCCCTCCTCCGGGTCGCTCGCCGGCGCCGCGCGGACGGCGAAGGCCAGCCCCGCCGCCGCGAGGACGGCGGCCGCGGCGTGGCGCATCATCGGCCGCCTCCCGTGGTGTCGGGGAGCGACGCGACGACGCGTCCGCCGCCGCGCAGCGTGAGCCAGGGCCGGCCCACGGCGCCCATCTGCGCGTGGCTCCCGGCGGCGTCCCAGACGGAGATCTGCGCCCCGCCCGTGGCGTTCGCCAGGAAGAGCGCCTGCTGGCGGGCGGCGGCGTCCAGGGTGAGGAACACCTCGCCCACCTCGTCGCTCGTGAGGTAGCCGGAGCGCTCGTTGCCGTCCGCGTCCAGCAGCACGATCCCGGAGGCGGTGCCCAGGCGGGTGGAGCGGCGGCCGTAGATGCGCGGATCGGGCACGGGCGCGCCGATGATCACGCGCTCCACGCCCTGCGCGTCCACCACCACCAGCCCGCGGACGCGGAGCACGGAATCCGCCGGCATCGCCCCGGACGGCTCCGGCCGGGCCGCCGGGCGCGCCGCCCCCAGCACCACCGCGGCGAGGAGCGCGCAGAGGGCGCCGGCCCGCCACGTGTGCCGCTTCCAACTGTCCCGCTCCCGCTCCAGCCGCTCCACGCGCGCGCGCAGCGTTTCGAACTCGCTGTCCGTCATCCGCATCTCCTCTCCGCAGGGGGTCCGCCGGCCCTCCATCCGGGCCATCGTCCAAAGAGAGCAGGAGCCGGATCGTCCGTCCAGATCCATCCGTCCCGCGCGGCGGCGGTAAAGCCCGGGGCACGTCCCGGCCGATACTGGGAAGGAGATCCACGTCCTCCCCTCCCGCTCCGTGCCCGCCATGCTGCCCGCCCACTTTGCCGTCGCCGCCCCCGACTTCACCCGCGCCCTGGTTCCCGCGCCGTCCGATGCGCATTCGGGCGCGGCGCCGGACGTGGCCGAACGCATCCGCGTCCTTCAGCAGGCAGCCGACCGCGCCACGCTCCTGCGCGAGGCCCGGGCGCTGCTCCTGGACCTGCTGGGCGCGGCCGCGTGCCCGGACGACTTTCTCCGCATTGCCCGGCTCATCGGCTGCGTGGAGACGGAGCTGCGCGAGCTCGCGCCCCCGGCCGACTGATCCGCCGCCGCGCGCCTCCATCCGCGTCGATCACCCGGGACACGAACGCCGGCCCGTCCGTGATTGGGACGGGCCGGCGCGTGGAGCGGGGGTGCGTGGCTCCCGGGGCGGATGAGAATCGCGCCCGCACCTGTCCCTCCAATCGGGGGAGGAAGGTCTCGGGAGGATGATTCTCACTGGAGGAGAGGCACCATGTCGCACCGGGTGACGTGCATCAACAAGGACGATCGCCACAATCCGTACGAGCGAATCACCCACATCGGCGGCACCAGGGGGACGAACGGTGGGACGCCGTGGAAGATCACGCTGCAGGAAGCCATCGACGGCATCGAGAGCGGCCGATGGTCGTTCTACGTGAACCAGGACGGCCGCGTGACGAACATCTACGTCGCGGTCGGCCCGCACGGAAACAAGTACCTCACGACGGAGGCGGACGACAGCGAGCCCAACAACCTGCTCAGCCTGCCGGAGTGCCCGTAGCGCCCGCTGCCACGCAAGATCCTCATCCACCGTCCACGACCGCCGCGGAGCATTCCGCGGCGGTCGTCGCGCGTGGTCCCCGAAATCCGCAGCAGGATGCCAGTCTGATTTCCTGCGCCCGAGCGTGTGGCAGGCCCCGCGAGCGCCCCTCCGGGCTCGCGGAGCTCGCCCACCTCCCCCAAAAAACCCTGGGGGAGGTTGGACATGGGCGACTTTCATCCCGCGGGGTACGCGTAGCGCCGAATGACTCAGGATGACGCTTGGGGATGGGCCGGGTGATGTGACAGCGTCTCACGACAGCAGCGTCATCCTGAGGGAGCGCCGCGCGTAGCGTGAACGCGCGCAGAACTCTGGCGCGACCGAAGGGTCTTGTGTGCGAAACTCGGAGACGGCTTCCGTGGACCAGGGCTGCGGCAGAGCTTCGCGGGCAAGATCCTTCATCGCCGCCATGGACCACGCACGAATCAGGACCGCGCGGCGGCTCCTCAGGATGGCGCGTTTGCGGCGCGGGACTGGAAGCCCGGATCAGCGCCGGAAGAACAGGTCGCGCAGCCGCGGATACAGCAGGCGGCGGAGCTCGTCGGTACCCGTTTCGTCGGGAGCACCTTCGGCCAGCAGGTCGTACACGCCTTCGGCGGCTTCCATGTCCCCCGTCTCGAGGTGGTACAAGCCCACCACGTAGAAGTACGCGGCGAACTCGGAGACATGCACCCGCCGCCTGCCGCCGAGCAGGGCGCGGATGTCGAACGAGGCGCCGAGCGCCTCGCGCGCGCCCGCAAGGTCGCCGTCCCGCACGCACATCTGCGCCTGGTTCACCCGGGCGAACAGGTAGCGTGGATTGCGCGCGTAGTTCTCGCGGACCGTCTCGCGCAGGGCCTCCACCTCGCCCAGCATCCCGTACGCCATCCCCAGCCAGTTGAAGAGCATGGGATTGGGCTCACGGGCAATCCATTCACGCAGCTCGTGCACGGCCGCGCGCGGATGGTCGTGGATCATCTCGTTCAGCCGGGGCAGCGCGGCGCGCAGCTCCGCGGAGGGGCGTGTGTGCACCTCCTTGGGGAGGGGCCCGTGAACGATCTCCAGCACCTGCAACGACGCCTCCTTGCGGCGGCGCATCTTTCGGCTCGACGACATCGGTACGCGGTTGGCACGGGACCCGGCAGACGGTTGGGCACGGGGATGATACGCGATCGGCCGTGCCTGTCAACGGCGTACACTGGCCGGACCGGCCCGGGCGAACCCGACCTCCGCGCGACGCGCATCGCCCGCCCGGCCACACTGCGCACTTCCTTCCGGCGCCGCGACCTGCTACACTTTCCGCCATCCGCGACGGCAGCCCCTTTCCGACAGCTCCACGCAGGACGGATGACGACGTACCGCCCCGAAAATCCGCTCATCGTGCAGGGCGACCAGAGCGTGCTGGCGGAGGTGGCCAGCCCGCGCTTTGCCGAGGCGCGCGACCGGCTGGCGCGCTTTGCCGAGCTGGTCAAGTCGCCCGAGCACATCCACACCTACCGCATCACCCCGCTCTCCATCTGGAACGCCTGCGCCGCCGGCGCGGACCCGGACGAGATCACGGGCGCCCTGCGCGAGTACGCCAAGTACGCCGTGCCCGCCAACGTGGAGCGCTCCATCCGCGACGCCGCGTCGCGCTTTGGGCGGCTGCGCATTGAACGGGACGCGGACGGCCTCGTCCTCGCCTGCGACGAGCCGGCCGTGATGGAGGAGGTGTCGCGCATCCAGAAGGTGGCCGCGCACCTGGGCGCGCGGCTGGGCCCACGGCGTTCCGCGTGGAGACGGGCGAGCGCGGCCGCCTCAAGCAGGCGCTGGTCAAGGCGGGGTGGCCCGCGGAGGACCTGGCCGGCTACACGGCCGGCGAGCCCCTGCCCATCGCCCTGCGCGGCGAGACGCGCGGGGGACAGCCGTTCGCCCTGCGCGCGTACCAGTCCGACGCGGCGGGCGCCTTTCACGCGGGCGGCAGCGAGCGGGGCGGGTCCGGCGTGGTGGTGCTGCCCTGCGGCGCGGGCAAGACGGTGGTGGGGATGGAGTGCATGGCCCGCGCGGGGAGCAGCACGCTCGTGCTGACGACGAGCGTGACGGCCGTTCGGCAGTGGAAGCAGGAGCTGCTGGACAAGACGACCCTGCACGACGACCAGGTGGGCGAGTACACGGGCGAGTGCAAGGAGGTGCGCCCCGTGACCATCGCCACCTACCAGGTGCTCACGCACCGGGACGAGAAGGACGGGCCGTTTCGCCACCTGGAGCTCTTTGACCGGCGCGACTGGGGGCTCATCGTCTACGACGAGGTGCACCTGCTGCCCGCGCCCGTCTTCCAGGTGACGGCGGGGCTGCAGGCGCGGCGGCGGCTGGGCCTCACGGCCACGCTGGTGCGCGAGGACGGGCGCGAGGACGACGTGTTCGCCCTCATTGGCCCCAAGAAGGCCGACGTGCCCTGGAAGGAGCTGGAGGGACAGGGGTGGATCGCCAAGGCGGCGTGCACGGAGGTGCGCGTGCCCCTGCCCGAGGACCTGCGGATGCCGTACGCCGTGGCCGAGCCGCGGCAAAAGTTTCGCCTGGCCTCGGAGAACCCCGACAAGCTGCACGTCGTCCGCCGCATCCTGGACCTTCACCCCGACGAGCCGGCGCTCGTGATCGGGATGTACGTGGAGCAGCTGGACGCGCTGGCCGCCGCGCTGGATGTGCCGCTGCTCAAGGGCTCCACGCCGCAAAAGAAGCGCGACGTGCTGTACCGCGACTTTCGCGAGGGGCGCATCCCCGTGCTGGCCGTGAGCAAGGTGGCCAACTTTGCCGTGGACCTGCCGGACGCGTCCGTGGCCATCCAGGTCTCCGGCACCTTTGGCTCGCGGCAGGAAGAGGCGCAGCGGCTGGGCCGCGTGCTGCGCCCCAAGCCCGGCGCCAACCAGGCCCACTTCTACACGCTCGTCAGCGCCGACACCGAGGAGCAGGAGTACGCGCTCAAGCGCCAGCTCTTCCTCTGCGAGCAGGGCTACGCCTACCGCATCGCCGACGCCGGGGAGCTGGAGGAGGTGGCCGCGTGAGGGTGCCGCCGGAGAACTGGACGGGGGCGCTGGAGTGGCTGCCGCGGTGGGAGGGCGTGTCGGCGGCGGCGCGGGCCGGGTGGCTCACTCTCAAGCCCACCCCGGGCGCCGGGCCGCTCCCCGCCCGCATCGGGGACGAGCTGGTGGGGGCCGGGCTGCTGGAGCCGCCCGGGCCCAAGGGCAGGCAGTACAAGGTGCCGGCGGATGCCAAGCCGCTGCTGCGCGTGCTGCGGGCCATGGACCGCGTGCCCGTGTTCGACCTCAAGGACGGGGCGGCGCAGACGTACGTGCGCGAGCACTTTACCCACGAGCAGGTGAACCTGCTCAACGGCCACGGGCAATCGTTCGGCTGGGGGAGCCACGCGGGCGAGCTGGAGGAGCGCGTGTCGTCCGCGGGGTGGATCCAGGCGCTGCTGGACCTGCGCGACGCCGACGCGGCGCGCGGGTGGGAAACGCCCCGCCGCCCGTCCAACGAGCTCCTGCTGCTGGCGGACCCGTGGGTCCTTTCCGCCCTGCAGCGGCTCGTCACGGCCCTCACGAAGCACCCGGGCGGCATCCCCCTGCGCCAGGTGGACGAGGTGCTCGCGGACGTGGATGCGCGGCACCGGGCCCAGGCGCTGGCGGCGGGCGCGCGGTACCTGTTCCTCTTTCCCGCCCTGCGCAAGGCGGGGATCGAGGCGTGGGTGGGCCTGCTGCCGTCCGTGGCGCTGCGGATGGGCCCGCCCCCGCCGCCGCCCGCGCCCGTGCGGGCCGTGGAAACCTTCGAGGCCCCGTTTCGCCTGGGCGACATGACGGCGGTGGCCGTGGAGGCCGCCACGGAGCCCATCCCCGTCCGCGCCAGCGACCAGGCCCTCTACGCGCGCTCCACCCGCGGCATCGGCGAGCGGCTGGCACACCTGCCGCCCTGGGCGGAGAGCGTGCTCGTCAGGCCCGGGGACGACGAGATGCTGGAGGAGGACGAAGACGCGCCGCTCGTGGCCGACCGCATCGGCACGGCGGTGGGGCTGCTGTCCAGCCTGCGGCTCATCCAGCTGCGCAGCACGGCCCGGCGGCAGGAGTTCGTCCTGACGGACGCGGGCCAGCGGTGGCTGGCGGGGAGCGAGGGAGAGCGTCTCAAGCACCTGCTGGACGCCATGCGCGGCTCTCCCCAGCGGGTGCCGGGCGCGTGGTACTCGGACAGCGGCAAGATCACGTTCTTTGGCCTGGCGCTGCCGTTCTCCCTTCCCGAGAAGGGGCTGGACCTGCGGGAGCCGCTGTCGCGGGCGTTCCTCTCCGTCCCGGACGGCGCCCTGGTCTCCCTGGCCGCCTTTACGTCGCACGAGTCGCGGACGCGCAACCCCATGCTCGCGGCCGGCGCCACGCTGCGGCGCGACCACTCCATGCCCCGGACGTCCGAGGGATGGGAGAACACGTGGGCGTCGATCCTGGGCACCTTTCTTCTCGTTCGCCTGGTGTCGTTCGGGGGCGCGCGGCTGGGGCGGCTGGAGGACGGGTCGCTGGCCTTCGGGCTGACGGAGACCGGGCGGTACCTGCTGGGCGAGCGGGACGACTTCGCGCTCCCGGCGGAGCCGGGGGGCGGCGAGGTGGTGATCCAGCCCGACTTCGAGATCGTGTTCCTGGCCCCCGCGCCCCGCGCCGAGGCGGAGGTGGGGCGCATCGCCGAGCGCACGGGCGCGGGGGTGGGCTCGCTGTTCCGCCTGACGCGCGCGTCGGTGCTGCGCGTGGCGGAACAGGGAATGACGGCCGAGCAGGTGCTGGGGACGCTGGAGTCCGTGGCGCGCGGCGGGGTGCCGGACAACGTCGCGCGGCAGGTGCGCGACTGGATGAAGGCCGTCCGCACGCTGCGCATCACCCCCGCCGTGCTCATCGACTGCCCGGACGCCGAGACGGCGGCGCGGGTGCGGTCCATGGGCGGCGCGCACGTGTCGCAGCTCACGCCCACGCTGCTGCGGCTGGACGGGAACTCCGCGGCGCGCACGGCGCTCGTCAAGCGTCTGCGCGACAAGGGCATCTTCGTCGCCGCGGACGGCGGCGCGGCGCCCGCCGCCCGGGGACGCCCCGGGCGCGGGCGTACGTAGGCGCGGGGTCGATCCCGTCCGCGGCCGCGTGCGGATTTCGCGGTGCCACGCGTCCCTGCCCTGTCGAGGCGTCGCCGTCGTTCACCCGGACGGCGGCGGGACGTGCGATCCGCGTGCGCTCAGGCCGCGTGGCGCTGGGCGGGGCGCGCCAGGCCCAGCGCCGCGAGGGCCTGGCCGTACAGGTGCGCCACCTCCAGCTCGCCCAGCTCCAGCACCAGCGCGATCTCGGGCAGCCGCAGCCCTTCCATGTAGTACAGGCTCACCACCAGCCGCTGCATGCCGCCCAGCCCCTGGATGGCCGCGGCGAGCGATGCCGTGTCCGCGGCGGAGGGAGTGCGGGCGGGCGTGCTCAGCGTGTCGCGCGGGGTGGCGGTCGTCGCGTCCATCGGTCGTTCTGATCTGATCCAGGGAAGAAGGGTCCGGCTCTCGGCCCCTGTACGAGGCACGGCCGGTGCCCGCGCGCGCCGCACCCGCACCGATGCGCGTATCTCCTTTCGCTGATGCAACTTGCCGCGATGGACCACGCGGCGTGCTGATACACTTCCATGCGGCAGATACGACACGCCCGGCAGGAATTTCCCACCGGGCGCGATGCGCGATCTGCCGTCCGCCGCCGTCATTGCACCTTCAGGAGATGCCTCGCGTCTCCAAGTCTTCGTGATGGACGCCTGAAATCAACAGGCCTCCTGACAGGTTGAAACAGCATTCTCACACGGGGCCTGCGGCCAACGGAGTCAACGGTTCTTTCTTTCGAGCCGTTACCGTTTCCCCCGTTGGCCGCAGGCCCCGTGTGCGATCCTGCCGTAGAGCCGTCCCGCGCGTCCGCGCCGGCGCGCCAGCATAACGACCTGTCATGTTGCCGCTGTGCCAAAGGGGCCCAGGGTGATGGTGACGGACTGCGTGCCGGCCAGCGAGATGGACGGGTTCTGGTTGCAGACGTCGTCGTACGGAAACCCGTACGCCAGGCCGTTCTGGCTAAAGCCGTGGAACATCTGCGACCACACGTTGAACGTGCCCCCGGACGGGTAGAACGACGATGCGCTGCCCCCGCACGTGGTGTCGTCCAGCAGGTTGCCCATCACGCCGCGGTTGAACGCGGCGGCCAGCATCTTCTGCACGTTCTTTTGCTCCGTGTTCCCGGTTGCGAGCGAGTTGGCGCACTGCCACACGTCCGCCGTGGGGATCACGCCGCCCGGCGCGACCGCGAAGGTCTCCACCGACGCCGGGGCCGCATTCCACGCATCCGCCGTGGCGTAGTTGCCCTGCTTGAAGGTGAGCACGCCGTCCACCACCATCCCCGAGTAGTAGCCCGTCGCCTGGTCGTTGGTGACGATGGGCGTCGTTTGCCACGTCGTGTACCACTGCGCGATCACGTCGTCGAAGTACGTGTCCAGCGGGCCCGTGTACGCGGCGGGGGCCGTGATGGTCTTGGGCGAGATCACGCGCAGGACGTTCGTCCCCGACGGATACGCGGCCCCGGCGCCGGCGGGCACGGCCACCTGCAGCACGCCCTGGCCAAACGGGCTCGCCAACGCGTTGCCGAACGCGTCCATGATGTCGGAGCGCGACTGGTTCAGCACGCCCTGCAGGGTGCCGCCCGGCGTGCCATCCAGGTGCAGCTCGAAGCCGAACTGGTCCACCTGCGTGGTGTTGCCGTTGAAGTTGCCCTCGCTGTCGTACGAGAACTCGATCCAGTCGAACAGGCTGAGCGCGCCCGGGCCGCCGGACGGCACGGGCGCCGTGTACCCGTTGTCCTGCGGCGTGAACGGCAGGGGCGCCGCGCCGATGGCGACGTACACGCGCCCGCTGAACGCCGCCGTCCCCGTGCCCAGCCCCGGACAGTTGGTGGTGTTGATGCTGGACAGGTCGATGACGGTGGTCTCCGTCAGCGAGACGGGGATGCCGTAGTCGGCCCACGCGAGCGGGTAGTTGGCGGCCAGGGCCGTTGCCGCGCCGGCCGGCAGCGCGCCCGAGCCGGGAAAGGTGCCCGCGGCGTTGGTGCTGTCGGCCTCGCTCATGACCTGGGGCGTGCCGGTGGAGTCGAGCCGGTAGTACGTGTCCGTGGCCGCGGACACCAGCCCCACGACGTACATGGAGACGGGGGTGTTCGCCGAGAGGCCGGCCTGCGTTGCGTCGACGGTGAGCGGAACCGTGGGCGGTGATGCCATGGGGAGATCCTCGGGCGGAGACGGGAGGGGGGACTTCGGCGGGCAAGCCCTGCCAGTATAGGCGCGCGAATCCGGCGCGGTCAAACGCGTTCTTCGGCCAATCTCCGCGCGCGCGGAGATTTTGGGTTGGTCCCCGGCGTATCGCGGGCACCGCGCGGGCGCCCCCTCCGGGCTCGCGGAGCTCGCCCACCTTCCCCAAAAACCCCTGGGGGAGGTTGAACTGCGTTGCACACGGGCCCCGCGGCCAACGGAGGTAACCGAAGCAACCGTTGACTCCGTTGGCCGCAGGCCCCGTGTGAGAATGCAGTTTCGGCCGCAGGGAGGCTGCTGGCGTGCGAGCCCCTCCGCGTAAAGGCTCAGGCGGCCGCGTCCTCCTGCTCGAACTCGCGAAGCTCCCGCACCACGTCCATTGCCTGCGTGAGGTTGTGGCCGGCCAGGTCGCGCATCACGCGCCGCAGCGTGGGCGAGTGCCCCGCCCGGCCGGCGTAGCGGCGCGCGGCCCACACCGCCGCGACCAGCACCGCGACCCCGAACAGCACGTTGGCCACCAGCCAGCGGCCGGGCACCATGGCGTACACGTCCGCGCCAAGCAGCCCCTTCACCGCCACCACCAGCACGGCCACCCACAGCAGCGGCCCCAGCACCAGCGCGGCCAGGTCCGCGCGCAGCCGCTGGACCCGCAGCCGCTCCAGCCGCGCCTGGATGGCCAGCACGGGCCCGCCGTAGTCGATCGTCCGGATGGCCACCAGCTGGTGGATGGCCGCCGCGCAAAAGCCCGCGCCGCACAGCCCCAGCACCACGGCCGGCGCCAGGAAGCGGATGTCGCCCCCGTGGCGCGCGGCGAACGCGCCCAGCCAGAGCACGGCGGCCAGGGACAGCGCCAGCTCCACGGCCATCCGCCGCGACAGCCGCCGCAGCGCCGTCTCCGCGCGGTCCAGCGTGGCGGCGCGCAGCAGGCGCGCGTTCAGGCGCAGGCGCGCGTCCAGGGCCCGGTCGCGGGCCTGCCAGCTCTGCTTCATCTCGTCCAGGTCCATTTCGATCCTTTCAGGTCAGGCAGGTTGGGTGAGCTCGCGCCGCAGCCGCTGCTTGATGCGGCTGATGCGGGTGCCCACGTTGCTCTCGGAGATGCCGACGATCTCGGCGATGGCGTCGTAGCGGTGGTCGTCCAGGTACAGGATGATGAGCGCGCGGTCCAGCTCGCCCAGCTGCTGGATGAAGGCGCGCAGCATCGGCAGGCGCTCGTCGGGCTCGTGCCCGGCATCGTCCGCGGCCACCTGCAGGATGGACTCTTCCGCCGGCACCAGCGTACGCCGGCGGCGCGACTCGCCGCGCACGTACGAGATGGCCACGTTCAGCGCGATGCGGTACATCCACGTGGAAAAGCGGTAGCGCGCGTCGTAGCGCGAAAACGACCTCCACAGCTGCGCCACGATCTCCTGCTCCAGGTCCGCGCGGTCCGCCGGCTCGCGGCAGTAGGCGCTGGCGACCTTGTAGAGGATCTTTCTGTGCTCGTCCACGAGGACCACGAACCGGTCCTGCGTTGCGGAATCCGACACGCGTCTCCTTGCTGATTCAGGGGGCTGTCAACCTGCACGCGACCTCCCGTGATTCGCACCAGCCCGCCGAAAATCACACGTCGCCGCCCCGGCTCGCCCGCGGCGCGGGCCGTGCACTGGGGGGGAGCACCCCGGACAAAGCTTGGACGGGATGCACGGACCGCCCCGCGCGCCGTGCCGAACGCGATCTCGAACGGGATAGGTGGATGACGGACAAGACGGTCGTGCTGGCCGGCGCCACGGGCGATCTGGGCGGGCGCATCGCCCGGGCGCTGCTCGCGCGCGGGGCCACGGTGCGCGCGCTGGCGCGGCCGGGCGCGGCGCCGGACACCGTGGCGCGGCTGCGCGGATTCGGCGCGGAGGTCGCGACGGCGGACTACGGTGACGCGGCGGCCCTGCGCCGGGCGTGCGCGGGCGCGGCGTGCGTGGTCTCCGCGCTCAGCGGGCTGCGCGAGGTGATCGTGGACGCGCAGACGCGGCTGCTGGAGGCGGCCGTGGGCGCCGGCGTGCCGCGCTTCATCCCCTCGGACTTCGCCATCGACTTCACCAAGCTGCCGCCGGGCTCCAACCGCAACCTGGACCTGCGGCGCGAGTTCAAGCAACGGCTGGACGGCGCGCCCATCGCGGCCACGTCCATCCTGTGCGGCGCGTTCATGGACATGCTGACGGGGGTGGCGCCGTTCATCCTCTTCAAGCGGCGGCGCGTGCTGGTCTGGCAGAACGCCGATCAGCGGATGGACTTCACCACCAAGGACGACACGGCCGCGTTCACCGCCGCGGCCGCGCTGGACCCGTCCACGCCGCGCATCCTGCGCATCGCCGGTGACACGCTGAGCGCCAACGACCTGGCGGCGCTGATGACGGACGTCTCGGGCCAGCGGTATCGCCTGCTGCGCGCGGGGCGCCTGGGCCTGCTGCGCGTGCTGATCCGCATCGCCCGCACCGTCGCCCCCCAGCCGGGCGAGGTATATCCGCCGTGGCAGGGGATGCAGTACATGCACGACATGTTCAGCGGCCGGGGCGAGCTGCACCCGCTGGACAACGGCCGCTACCCGGAGCTGCGCTGGACGACGGCCCGCGACGTGCTCGCGGCGCACGTGGGATCGAGATGAACGGATTCGCGATGAACGCCGGAACGGAGGAGACCCGAATGCGGATGCGCGGCGCGGGAGCGCGGTGGATGGCCGGAGCCGGCGTGGCGATGCTCGTCGCGGGATGCGCGTCCGCGGCGGCGCCGGGGCCCGCGGCGGTGGCGGATGGCGCGTGGATCACCTACCGCTGCGAGAGCGGGCGCGACCTCGCGGCGTCGTATCCCGCGGACAGCATTGCCTTCGTGCGCTACGCCGGCGCCACGCGGGAGATGCGCGTGGCCACGTCCGCCAGCGGCGCGCGGTACACGGGCGACGGCTACGAGTGGTGGACGCGCGGCACGGGCCCCGGCTCCACGGGCCGCCTGGCGCGCTTCGTGGGCGACGAGGTCACCGCGAGCCAGCCCCTGGAGTCGTGCACCGTCCCCGGCGGCGACTGACGAGCAGCCGTCGGCGTCGTCGCTGTTTTGTCGCCCGCCGAGAGTTGTTTCCTGAGGGAGGCGCCGCGTGATCCCTGCCCGTGCTGGACCCTTGGCGCCGACCGAAGGATCTCGCCCGCCGTGCAAGGACTCCGCGGACTGGCCGAGTCCCCGCCCTGCGTAGGAGATCCTTCGGTCGCGCGCATACGTCGGTGATCGGGCGAGATCTGCGCGTGCGCTCCCTCAGGAATCAAGGTCTTCATCTGGATTCAGCGTCAGAAGGCCACGGCGGCGGATCGTTCCGTTGCCGTGCTCCGCGACTCACCCGGCGCACATCTGTCCCGCCGATCCACCTCTCGCGCCGATGCGCATCCTGACGACCATCATCGAACGACACCGGCTCCGGCTGCACTTCGCGCTCGTGCGGGCGGAGATGCGGCGCGCGCCGGCCCCGGCGGGCGCGGACCCCGCCCGCCGCGCGGAGACCCTGCGCACGCTGGCCCGCTACGCCCGCGCGGGCGCCTTTCCCCGCCACGGGGGACGGGGCGCGCCGCGGCCCGTGTTCATCGACGCGGACGGGAACCGCTGCGCCATGGCGCACCTGCTGGAACGGCGCGGACACGGCAACGCGGTGCACGGCATCGCCGCGGCGCGCAACCACGCGTACGTCGCCGAGCTCGCGCGCGATCCGCAGGTCGCCGCCGCCATCCACGGCCTGGGGATCAGCGAGGCCGAGGCGGCACGCATCCAGCCGTGCTACAACGCATCCGCCCTGCAGTGCCTGGCCGCGTTCGCGCTGCAGTGGGCGGGCGTGGCCTCCGCGCTCTGGCTGGGCGCCCGCGCTGTCCGCCGCATCCGCGCATCGAACGAAGCACGCGCCTCGTCCGGCCCGCGGTGGAGACGGATCGCCGCCCCCGCCCTCGCCGTGCTGCTGATCCTTGCCGGCGTGGCATCGTGGGGGACGACGACGACGGCCCCTGCACCGAGCGAGGGCGGGATGAGCTTCTGCGGCGCCGGCCCGGACTACGGCGTGTGCGGCTCCGCGTTCTCCGTCCCCGGCGTCGTCCGGCAGATCCGGGCGCTCCGGGCGGACTCGTGATCGGCCGACGCACGGCCTGATTTGACCCAGCAGCGTCGCGGACGAGAAGGCGTATCTCCATGTAAGGACGCGGGATATCGCGCGGGACACGGACTTGCATGTGACGCGCGCGAGCGGACCACGCTCCTCCACCGCGCCGGCCTCGCGCCGCGCCGGGATGACAGGCCCCTGCGCGCGGGA
>NZ_DASURI010000440.1:0-4613 GCF_036280135.1 Longimicrobium sp. | reverse complement strand
CGCGGGCCGCCTCGCGCACGAGCCGCGAGGCGCAACGCCTCCTCGCCTGCTGCACGGCGGGCGCGACCTCGGTCCGCAGGGCGCGCAGCGCGCCCGCGCGGACGTCCTCCATCCGCGCCAGCGTCGCGGTGTCCACGCGCTCGCCGAGCCAGCGCCCCAGCGTCTCGTCCCCGCTCAGCACCATGACCGCCAGCGCCCGCGCGGACACGGCGGCCGGAGGGAGCAGGGGGACGAGAGCGGCGCGCCCTGCACGCGGGGCCTGGGCCGGCCGCCGAAATCCTGCGGCTGCACGGCCTGCGCGCCGGGCTCCAGGGCCAGGAACGACGTGTACGGTGTCACGATGCCGAACCGGGTCCCCAGGTCCGTGACCTCCTGCACCAGCTCGCGGTTCTCGCCGTGGCTGCGGATCTGCTCCATCAGCCATCCCACGCGGCGGGTGGCCCACAGGCGCGGCACCCAGTCGTGCCGCTCGTCGCGCAGGGGAAAGCGCACGTTGGGGTACGTGTACGTGCGCCGCGGGCTGGCCTCGCCGCTCAGGCGGATGGTGACGCTGGCCAGGTCACGCTCGTTGCGGTAGCGGCCCACGAGCGCCAGCTGCGTTCCCTTGAACAGGTCCGGCAGCGCGCGCGGATACACCAGGTCCGTGCGCACCTCGCCCAGGTCCAGGGCCAGGTTCGTGAGCACGGGGTGGTTCACCTTGTCGAAGAAGGTGCTGACCTTGACCTCCAGGTCCTCCTCCGGCGCCACGTAGTCCGCCGTTCCGCCGTTCTCCGCCGCCACGCGGTCCAGCAGCCGCGTGTTGACGTCGTATCCCACGCCGAACGTGAACAGCCGCAGCCCGTCGCGCCGCGCCTGCGACACGTTGCGGACGATGCGCTCCACGTCCTGCTCGCCCACCGTGGGCAGGCCGTCCGTCATGAAGACGAGCAGCCGCGGGCGGTCCCCCGTCCGGGGGAACTGCTGCATGGCCTCCAGCAGCGCGTCGTTGATGTTGGTGCCGCCGCGCGCCCGCAGCCCCTCCACGAACTCCGTCCCACGCCGCCGCCCCGCCTCGTCCGCGGCGATCAGGCCGCTTTCCATCAGCCGCGTCTCGCCCGAAAAGGCGATGATGTTGAAGCGGTCCGCCGGGTTCAGCCCCCGCACGCCATAGGTCAGGGCGCGGCGTGCCTTTTCCATCTTCCCCGTCTCTTCCATGGACCCGCTCACGTCCACCACGAAGACCACGTCCTTGGCGGGGTACTCGCGCCGCGCCTGGTCGTCGCTGGGCGAGAGCAGGAGCAGGAAGTAGCCGTCCTTGCCCGGTTCGCGGTAGGTGAACAGCGACATGGCCACGTCGCTTCGGTCCAGCGCGTAGAACAGGGCAAAGTCGCGCCGCTCGCGCCGGGCGTCCTGCTCGAAGCTCACGGTGGCGCGGTCGCCGGTGCGGCGCACGTCCACCTCGTGCGTGGGCGAGTAGATGCTGCGCAGCCCGCCGCCGGCCCGCAGCGTCACGCGCCCGGCAAAGCGCTCCACGGGCGCCGCGTTGCGGCCCGTGCCCAGCGGGTAGCGGTAGCCCACGGTGCCGTTCTCGGCCCGCAGCACCTGCGTGTAGGTGAGCTCCAGCTTCTTGGTGCCCCGCGCGGGGATGGGAAAGATGCGCGCCTGGAACAGGTTGGGCCCGGCGTACTCCAGCAGGCCGGGGTCGCGCACGCGGCGCACGATGTCCTCGTAGATGCGGCGCGCCTCCTCGCGCGGGCGCACCTCGCCCGCCAGCCGCCGGTCGCCGTCCCAGATGGCGAACTCGCTGATGGACGCGTCGTCCGGCAGGGGAAAGAAGTACGTGCCTTCCAGCACCTGCCGCGTCTCGTTGCGAAACACCTGCGTGACGTGCGTGGTGGCCACCTGCCCCTCGACCGTCGTCTCGAAGGTGATGGATTCCACGGGCAGCCCCGCGCCGCGGCCGGGAAGCCGGCAGTCGTCGCAGCGGTCGGGGATGATGATGCCCTGCGCGCGCAGCCCGCCCGCGGGAAGAATCGCGAGGGCGGCCAGGGCAATGCAGAGCCGTCGGATCGGCGTCATGGGTCGTCTTTCCTCCGGGGGGAGGGTTCGGGGGGAAACCACGATGGATCATACCCGGCCCGCGCGGGTCCAAGTTCCGTTGTGTAGGGAAGAGGGAACAGGGAACAGGGAATCGCCAGCCACCGTCATCGCCCACCGTCAGCCCCGCCCGGCCATGCTCGTCCCCGCCTTCAACGCCTCGCACGGCACGATCGTGACCCTGCCGCGTGCCATCCTGCTCGCCGTCGTGGCCGCGCTGGTGGCCGCCGCCGTTGCCGCGCTGGGCCCCGACGCTGGGGATCAGCGGATGGTGGATGCGGATCGGCCCACGCTCGTCCGGCGGCTGGACGCGCTGCCGCCCATCGTCGTCTCCGCCCCACCCCATCGCGTCGTCACGGCAGAGGACGCGGGGCGCTGATCCGCATCCGCCGATCCTCGCCTTCCCGCGTCCTGGCAACCACGCCGCGGATCAGGTGTAAACATCACCGTCCACGCTGAACACCGTGTACAGCGTGCACACCGGCAAGCAGATTGCAGGGACGCCCCCGGTGAGAGCGCCGGCGCGTTCCGCTGCCGGCGCGGGACGTGTGAACGTTTACGAATCGCGGAGGTGTCGCGTGAGACGGGAACGGCTGGATTCTTCGAGTTTGCGCAGCGTGGGATACGATCCCTCGGCGCGGGTGCTGGAGGTGGAGTTCCGCAACGGCGGCGTGTACCAGTACCTGGACGTAAAGGACGACGAGTACGAGGAGTTCCAGGACGCCGACAGCAAGGGCGCCTACCTGAACGCCGAGATCAAGCCCTCCCACCGCTTTCGCCGCCTCAAGAAGCCGAACTGAGGCGAGCACGGGCGCCGAACGAGAAGCCGTTTCTCGTTCTCCCTCGAAAAGCGTCATCCTGAGGGGCCCGCGTGGAACTTGCCTGCGCCGGGTCCCTGTGGCCCCGAAGGATCTTGTGTGCGAAACTCGAAGCCGACTTTCACGGACGGAAGCCGGCTTCGAGTCATGCAGGCAAGATCCTTCGTCGCCGCCATGGTCCTGCGCGAGCGGAAACCGCGCGGCGGCTCCTCAGGATGACGCATCGGGGATCGCGAGAATCTGTTTCTGTTCCTCAACATACTGTCATTCTGAGGTCGCTCGGCGCCGTCTCGGTCCGTCCGGGGCGCGATGCATCCGGCGCCGGCCGGCCGAAGAATCTGGTCGCCGGAGTGCGTGATCCCGCCCGCGCGCTGAGTTCGCGCGCGTGGGGTTCGTGCAGGGGCGAGGGCCGTGCGCGGCGCGACCAGACTCTTCACTCGGCGCCCTCCAGACCGGGATGGATCACGACGGCGCCTCCTTCAGAATGACAGCGGGGGGCGGACCACGTTGTCGCGGCTCGCCGAAACCCTTGTCCACGGGCGCGGACGTCGTTTATCTTCATGCCTCTCCCACACATCCGTGGATCGGTGCCGGGACCCGCACCTCGCGGGAGCCCTTTTCGTCTCATCGCATGACTCGTCGCCACACACCGCCGCGGCGGCACGATCCGCCCAAGCTGGCCGTTGCCGTCATCGCGGCGCTGGGGCTGGCGTTCGCCTCGAGCGCGGCCCTGGCGGACCCGCAGGCCGGGCTGCCGGTGGAGCAGGCGTCCCTGTTCACGCTGCCGTCGGCGCACGCCACGCCCGTGCACATCGACACGCTGCTCATCGGCGGGTTCGCGCGCGGCACGTTCCGCGAGGCGCTGGCCACCGTGGCCAGCGACCTGTCGGAGTCGGAGCGCGAGATGGTGGGCCGCCACCTGGACAAGATCTTCCTCCCCATCCTGCAGGGCCGGGCGCTGCAGAGCGGCGGCCGGCTCAAGGTGGCGTACGAGCGCGTGCGGCGGCCGGACGGCAGCACGCGGGCCATCCAGGTGCTGGCGGCGCAGGCGGCCGTGGCGGGCGGGCTGCACACCGTGTTCTTCTACGAGCACGGCGACCAGCCCGGCTACTACGACGCCTTCGGCAGCTCGCTGGAGGAGCGGCCGTGGACGGGACCGCTGTCGCACCTGCAGGTGACGTCGGGCTTTCGGCTGGACCGCATGCATCCCATCCTGCGCCAGGTGCTGCCCCACACGGGCATCGACTACGCGGCCACGCAGGGCACGCCCGTGTACGCCACGGCGGACGGCAGCGTGTCGTACGCGGCGGTGCGCGGCGGGTACGGCAACATGGTGGAGGTGCAGCATCCCAACGGCTACGCCACGCGCTACGCCCACCTGTCGCGCATCGCCGTGCGCCCGTACCAGGGCGTGCAGCAGGGCGACGTGATCGGCTACGTGGGATCGACGGGCCTGGCGACGGGCCCGCACCTGCACTACGAGGTGCGCCGCAAGGGCCAGCCGGTGGACCCCGTCGTCGCCACCTCCTTCACCACGCCCACGCAGACGGCGGTGGACTACGATCTTGCCTGGCGCAACGAGCGCCGCGCCCTGGCCCGCCTGCTGGCGCGCACCCCCACCGTCATCCGCCTCGCCAAGCCGATCTGATCCTCGGCTTGCCGCGTCTCTCGCGCACGCGAGGGAACGCGGCTCACGCGGAGGCAAAAAGAGAGGACGTG
>NZ_DASURI010000439.1:0-4947 GCF_036280135.1 Longimicrobium sp. | reverse complement strand
CTTCTCGTACTGCTCCAGCGGGATCACGGCTGCCATCGGCTTTCCACCTTCTTCCAGAATCACGGTTTCACCTCCGTGCTGCACGCGGCAAAGGAGCGCGGAAAGATTTTGACTCGCTTCTTCGGCTGCCAATCGTACGACCATGAATGCGCTCCTGCCGGGTGCTTCGATCCTGCCTGGGCGGGTGCATCGCCCTGCTCCGGAATGTATCCAAACCCAATTGTGCACACAAGTGACACACCGTACGCTTACAGCTCACCGAGGAGCCAGCGGCGGACGCTGTCCAGGGCCATCTGCGCGGTGGTGGCCTTGATCCACTCGCGGCCGCGGCTGCCCAGGTCGAAGCGGCGCGACCACGTGCCGCCCTCCCACGCCAGGCCGATGCACACCGTGCCCACCGGCTTGTCGGCCGTGCCGCCGCCGGGTCCCGCGATGCCCGTCGTGGACAGGCCCACGTCCGCGCCGCCGGCCCGGCGCGCGCCGGCCGCCATCTCCTCCGCCGTCTGCGTGCTCACGGCGCCGTGCGCGGCCAGCGTCTGCTCCGAGACGCCCAGCACGCCCATCTTGGCCCCGTTGGAGTACGCCGCCACGCCCAGCAGGAAGTACTCGGAGCTGCCGGGCACGTTCGTCAGCCGGTCGCCGATCAGGCCGCCCGTGCACGACTCGGCCACGGCCAGCGTAAGGCCGCGCTCGCGCAGCATCCGTCCCAGCGTCTCCTCCATCCCTTCGTCGCCCACGGCGTAGACGGCGGCGCCCAGGCGCGCGTGCACGCGGGCCTCCAGCTCGTCCATCCGCGCCTCCAGGTCCTCGCCGGGCGCGCCCTGCACCGTCAGCCGGACGTACATCTTCGGGAAGGATGCGCGGAAGGCGACGCGCGCCTCGTCGGGCGAGATGGCGCCGGCCAGCAGCTCGTCGAGCTTGCTCTCCGCCAGCCCCACCGTGCTGAAGGTGCGCGACAGAAAGCGCGTGTCCGGCTGGCGCGCGGCCACCCACGGCACCAGCGAGGCCATCACCATGTGGCGCGTCTCCCTGGGCACGCCGGGAAAGCAGGCCACGTGGCGCGTCCGGCCGTCCACCTCCACGGGGCAGATGAAGCCCGGCGCCGTGCCGTTGGGATTGGGGATGACGGTGGCGCTGGCGGGAAAGAGCGCCTGCTTGCGGTTGTTGGGCGGCATCTCCATCCCGCGCTGCCTGAAGCGCTCAATCATGAACGCCAGCGACGGCTCGTCCAGCACCAGCGTCTGCCCGGCGTGCCGCGCCACGCACGCCGTCGTCAGGTCGTCGGCGGTGGGGCCCAGGCCGCCCGTGGTGACGACGAGGTCGGCCTCGCGCAGGGCCTGCTCCAGGGCGCGGATGATGTCGTCCTCCTCGTCGCGGACGGTGAAGCCGCAGATGGGGTCCACGCCCACGGCCCGCAGCTCGCCCGCGATGAAGCCGGAGTTGGTGTCGACGGTGAGCCCGCCGACGATCTCGTCACCGATGCTAAGGAAGGCTGCTTTCACGGCAAGTGCGAGAGTGCGAGAGTGCGAAAGTGCGAAAGTGCGAAAGTCGGTTCGCGCGACGATGGGAGCAGTCCCGGTCGGAGCGACTGAAGTCGCCGCAACGACTGCGGAAAGCCCCACAAACTGCGTGGGGCTTCAACCGCAAACGGCCCCATCGGTTTGCTCCCTTCCCCCATGCAGTTTATGGGGGAAGGGTTGGGGATGGGGGGCGCTCCGCCTCCACGCGGGCCCCGCTTTGGCCAGCCCGTCTCCGCCACCCGGTTCACGGCAGCGGGACGTAGGTCACGCGCAGGGCGCCCTGCGCGGATTCATGGCGGAACGTGCGGGCGCGGGGATCGTGCGCGATCTCCAGGTGGTTGACGTCGATCCACCGGATGCGCACCACGGGCCCGCCGCCGGGACCCGCCGGCGCCGCGCCGTGGTCGCCGTCCACCACGAACAGCACCTCGCCGTCGCGCGGCGGCGCATCCACGTGCCTGATCAGCGCCACCTGCGTGCTGTAGTCCGTTGTCGCGCCGCAGTTGCGCACGTAGACGACCGCGGCGCCGCGCGCGTCGGGCCGCGACTCGCGCTGCGTCACCTCGTCGCCGCAGTCCAGCAGGTTGCACCCGCCCAGCATCAGCATCAGCCCGATCGGCAGCAGACGCCATGCGGCCGCGCGAAAGCCACTCCGGCACTCACGCACCGACGCACTCACGCACTATTTTCCGCGCATGGCTTTGAGCGCGCCCTTGACCGTCTCGCGGGGCATGCGCGTGAGGCCGTTGAACTCGCCGCCGCTGGCGATCCACTCACCGCCATCGATCGTGACGCACTCACCGTTGATGAACGGCGCGCCGTCGCTCACCAGGAACGCGGCCAGGTTGGCCAGCTCGTCGTGGTCGCCAAAGCGCTTCATGGGGATGCGCGCCTTTGCCTCGGCCTCCAGTTCGGGCGTGGGCATCAGCGCGTTCCAGGCGCCCTCCGTGGGGAACGGGCCGGGGGCGATGGCGTTGCTGCGGATGCCGTACTCCGCCCACTCCACGGCCAGCGACCGCGTCATGGCCAGCACGCCCGCCTTGGCCGCCGCGCTGGGCACCACGAACGCCGAGCCTGTCCAGGCGTACGTGGTGACGATGTTCAGCACGCTGCCGCCGCGGCCCGCCTCGATCATCTTTCGGCCGACAGCCAGCGTGGCGTTGAAGGTGCCGTACAGCACCGTCTGCACGACGGCGTTGAAGCCGCCGGGCGACAGGTCCTCCGTGGCCGCCAGGAAGTTGCCCGCGGCGTTGTTCACGAGGACATCGATGCCGCCAAAGCGCTCCGCCACGGCCCCGATGGCCGATTCCACCTGCGCGAAGTCTCGCACGTCGCACGGCGTGGTGAACACGCGCTCGCCCGTGGGATCGATCTGGCCCGCGGCGCCGGCCAGCCGGTCGGCGCTGCGGCCCGTGATGGCCACGCGCGCGCCCAGGGCGGCGAACTTCTTGGACATGGAGAGCCCCAGCCCGGAGCCGCCCCCCGTCACCAGCACCGACTTGCCCGCCAGCAGATCGTCCCGGAACACGTTGCCCCCTCACGGCCAGACGTTCGTCGCGCGTCATCCATCTCCCGACCGGGTTGAGACTACGCCCCCGCGCGGACGGGCGAAAGTGCGGCCGGCATGGCGCACCATCCCCGTTCCGGGGTAACTTGGGGTTACCAAACGCTTTCATCGTGAGATCCGCATTCCCATGCCCTCCATCCGTCGCCGTTTCGCCGCGCTCGCCGTGGCGCTGGGGCTGGCCGCCGCGCCGGCCCGCGCGCAGACCCCGCCCCCCGTGCTTCCCGACACGGGGCTCACGGTCGTGCTGCTCACCATGGGGCAGGGCGACATGGTGTGGGAAAAGTTCGGGCACAACGCCCTGTGGATCCACGATCCCGCGCGGGGCACGGACCGCGTGTACAACTACGGGATGTTCGACTTTCGCTCGCCCGGCTACTGGGGACGGTTCCTCAAGGGCAACTGGCTGTACGAGCTGGGCGTGCAGAGCATCCAGAACACGGTGTACCAGTACCAGTACTTCAACCGTGCCATGTGGGCCCAGGAGCTGAACCTGACGCCCGCGCAAAAGCGCGAGTTGCAGGGGCTGCTGGAGACCAACGCGCTCCCGCAGAACCGCGAGTACCTGTACGACTACTACCGCGACAACTGCTCCACGCGCATCCGCGACGTGCTGGACCGCGTAACGGGTGGCGCCCTGCGGCGCACGGCCGGTGACAGCCTGACGGGCACCACGTACCGCTGGCACAGCGAGCGGCTGATCGCATCGGACGGCGCGTCGTACTTTGGCTTGGCGGGCGGGCTGGGGCCGGCGGCGGACCGGAACATCACGGCGTGGGAGGAGATGTTCCTGCCGTTCAAGGTCCAGCAGCAGGTGCGCAACGTGCGCGTGGCCGATGCGTCCGGCCGCCCCGTGCCGCTGGTGGCACGCGAGTGGACCATGCTGGACGCGCCGGGCCGCGGGCCGGAGCGCGCGGAGCCGCCGTTCTGGACGCCGTTCTACCTGCTGGCGGGGCTGGTGATCGCGGGCATCCTGGTGCTGCTGGGCCGCAAGGCGCCGCGCTCGGGCTGGGCGCGGTTCGGGTTCTCGGCGATCGGCACGCTGTGGCTGCTGCTGGCGGGCGTGGGCGGGCTGCTGCTGGTGCTGCTGTGGACGATGACCAACCACTCCATCGCCTACCGCAACGAGAACCTGCTGCAGCTGTCGCCCCTGGCGCTGCCGCTGGTGCTGCTGGTGCCGTGCCTGGCGTACGGCGCGCGCTGGGCCGCCCGCCCCGCCCGCCTGCTGACGACGGTGATCGCGGGATTGTCGCTGCTGGGGTTTGTGCTGCAGGTGCTGCCCGGGCTGGACCAGCGCAACGCGCAGATGATCGCGCTGGCGCTGCCCATCAACCTGGCGCTGGCGCTGGTGGTGCGCGTGCTGGCCTCGCGCACGCCGCCCCCGCCCGCCAGGGCAGGGACGCCCAAGCGGGCGCGGCAGCGGGCGACGGCGTAGGGCCGAGGGGCCCTCACCCGCTCGCTTAGGCTCGCACCCTCTCCCGCAAACTGCGCGGGAGAGGGTATAGACTTCGAACGGGCTCACTGCACCTGGGCGTGGGATCGTGCGAAGGGGGGATTGTGCAGCCGCGGGATCGTGCCAGGCGGGGGCCGTCGCTGCGCGACGGGAGGCCCTCTCCCCCGACCCCCTTTTGCTCGTTCCTCGCAACGGCGGTCGACCCCTCCCCCAACTTCGGGGGAGGGGTTGGCGAACGGGCGAGACCCTGCCCTTAGGGGGTACGCGCGTAAGCGCGGGTCTCCTCTCTCCGCGAGGAACGAGCGGGGAGAGGCCGGGAGAGGGGCGGGTTGCTGCCGGCACGGACCAGCCGGATGCCCAGGCGAAGTTCTCCCCCTCCCCCGCGAAGCGGGGGCAGGGGGTCGGGGGGT
>NZ_DASURI010000438.1:0-5847 GCF_036280135.1 Longimicrobium sp. | reverse complement strand
AGAGGCAGCAGAGTACTTCGGTTCCGCGCGGGATGAAGTACTCTGCTGCCTCTGCTCCCTCTGCGTGAGAAATGCAGTAAGAACCGGAGCAACGTGGGGCTCGTCCAGGCTGAACGGGCCTTCATCGCGCGATGAAGGACTCTGCGTCCTCTGCGGCTCTGCGTGAGAAACTGCAGTAAGAGCCAGAAATGAAGCGGGGCCCGTCCACCGAGTGGACGGGCCCCGTTCCGCGTGACCGGAAAGCCGAAGCTTAGCGGCCGGCGACGCGGCGCTCGCGGATGCGGGCGGCCTTGCCGCGCAGGGCGCGCAGGTAGTACAGCTTGGCGCGGCGCACGCGGCCCTGACGCACCAGCTCCACGCTGCCGATCATGGGCGAGTGCATGGGGAACGTGCGCTCCACGCCCACGCCGCCCGACAGCTTGCGGACCTTGAACGTCTCGTGGATGCCGCCGTGCTTGCGCGCGATGCACACGCCCTCGAACGCCTGGATACGCTCCTTCTCACCCTCGCGCACGCGCACGTTCACGCGCACGGTGTCGCCGGGCTGAAACTGCGGAAGGTCGCTCCGCAGGTATTCCTTCTGGGTCTCGATGAACGGATGCATTGGCTCGTGTCCTTTCAGTCTACGTAGTGGAGAGGTCGGGCCGGCCGCCTCGCTGTTCGAACGGCATACGCGCGCCGACGTCTACTCGTGGTCCGGGTGCTCCAGGAGCAGCTCCGGACGCCGCTCGCGCGTCAGGCGTTCCGCCTGCTCGCGCCGCCACGCGGCGATTTTGGCGTGGTCACCCGAGAGCAGAATCCCGGGGACCGTGAGCCCGCGATACTCCGCGGGCCGGGTGTAGGACGGCGCGCTGAGCGGGCCGTCATAGTGGCTGTCCGTGGACGCGCTCTCGTGGTCCGAGATGGCGCCCGGCAGCAGCCGGACTACCGCGTCGAGCATGGCCAGGGCGGGAATCTCGCCCCCGGAAAGGACGAAGTCGCCCAACGACAGCTCTTCCGTGGCCAGGTGCTCGGCCACGCGGTGGTCCACGTCCTTGTAGTGCCCGCAAAGGAAGGTGAGCTCCTCCCGCAGGCTCAGCCGGACGGCGTCCTCGTGCGTAAAGCGCCTGCCGCGCGCCGACATCAGCAGGATGGGGCCGTTCGGCCGGTCCGCCCCGTCGGGCGCCAGCGACGCCACCGCCTCCCAGAACGGCTCCGGCTTCATCACCATCCCCGCGCCGCCGCCGTACGGCAGGTCGTCCACCGTCTGGTGGCGGTCGTGGGTAAAGTCGCGCAGCTGCACCAGGTTGTACCGAACGAGCCCCGCCGCCGCCGCGCGCGCCGGGATGCTCAGCCCCAGCGGCCCCCGAAAGAAGTCGGGGAACAGCGTGACGACGTTGATGCGCATCGTCACAGCTCCAGCAGCCCCGGCGGAACCTCCAGCTCCAGCACCCGCTCCGCCGCGTCCAGCCGGCGGATGGTCTCGCGCACGAACGGGATGAGCAGCTCCTTGCCGCCCTCCCGCTTTACGCTCAGCAGGGGTCCCGACGGCGCGTCGTAGACGTCGGTGATGACGCCGATGTCCCCCTCCGCCGCCGTGACGATGCGCATGCCCAGGAGGTCGTGGTAGAACACCTCGTGCTCGTCCAGGGCCGCGGCCTGGCCCCGCTCGATGAGCAGGGTGCGGCCGCGCAGCTCCTCCAGCGCCGGCGTGCGGCCCGTGTGCTCCGCCACCTTCATGAGCATGCCGCCCTTGAAGGCGCGCGCCCGCTCGATGGTCAGGACGGCGTCGGAGCGCCGTCCCTTGCCATCGCCTAGGTGCAGCACGCGCCCCGGCGCGAACGCCGCGTCGGGGCGGTCCGTCTCCAGGCGAACGAAGAGCTCGCCCTTGATGCCGTGCGGCTTCTGGACCGTCCCGACGATCAGGTACTCGGGCTCAGACCCGGTCATCGCCCGCTGCCCGTGCGGCGAGATCAGGCCTGCTCGTCCGCCGCGGGCTCGGTGGCCTCGGCGTCCGTGGCCACCGGCGCGTCCGTGGCGGGCGCGTCCTCGGCACCGGCCGGGGCGGTCGCCTCGGCCGTGGGCTCCGTCGCCTCGGCCTCGACGGCCACGGCGTCGTCGGCCGAAGCCGTCGGCGCGGCGGGCTCGGCCGACTCGTCCGAACCGCCCGAGACGCGCTCCGTCACGGTCTCCACCACGCTCGACGCGGCCTCGGCCACGGCGGACGCGGCCGAAGCCACGGCACCGGCGGCGGCGGCGGCCACGCCCGAGACGGCCTTGGCGGCCTTCTTGGCGGTGCCCGTCACGGCCTCGGCGGCCTGGGCCACGGCGCCCGGCTCGGCGTTGAACACACCGGCCTTCTTGAACAGCGACTGCACGGTCTCGGTGGGCATGGCACCCTTGGCCATCCACTGGATCGCCTTGTCCCGGTCGACCACGAGGGTGGCGGGCGTGGTGGTCGGGTTGTAGTGGCCCACCTTGGCCACGAAGCGGCCGTCGCGAGGCATGCTGCTCTCGGCCACGACGATGCGGTAGTGCGGGGCCTTCTTACGGCCCATGCGGCGAAGACGGATCTTCAGCGCCATTGTGTAGCTCCTCGGGTTTGATCGGGTTGCGTCCAGGGCCGCCGGCGCTCTGCCGTGACCGGACGATCGAAAAGCAGGGAATAGGGAACAGGGAATAGGGAATAGCAATCAACTGCAGGTGCCGTTGCAGGCTATTCCCTATTCCCTAATACCTATTCCCTAGGCCCTCGGCGTGCCGCCTCCGAACGGCAGCTTCGGGAAACCACCGCCGCCGCCCCGGGGCATCATCCCCTGCAGCGACTTCATCTGCTTCATGAACTTCTGCATCTCCTTGAACTGCTCCAGGAGACGGTTGATCTCGCTCACCGGGCGGCCGCACCCCCGCGCGATGCGGGCGCGGCGCGGGCCGTTGAGCATCTCCGGCCGCTTGCGCTCCTGCTTGGTCATGGAGAGGATGATGGCCTCGATGTGCTTCATCCGCTGCGGATCCACCTTGACGTTCTTCAGCATCTTGCTGTTCACGCCCGGCAGCAGCTTGAGCAGGTTCTCCAGCGGACCCAGGTTCTGGAACTGGCGCAGCGCGATCAGGAAGTCCTCCAGATCGAACCGGCCCGCCCCCATCATCTTCTTCTCGAGCTTGGCGGCCTCGTCCTGGTCAAAGGCGCGCTGCGCCTTTTCCACGAGCGCGACCACGTCGCCCTGCTGCAGGATACGCCCCGCCATGCGGTCCGGCGCGAACTCCTCCAGCCCGTCCAGCTTTTCTCCGACGCCCAGGAACTTGATGGGCTTGCCGGTGACGCCAAAGATGCTGAGCGCGGCGCCGCCGCGGGCGTCGCCGTCCATCTTGGTGAGCACCACACCGCTCACGTCCAGGGCGTCGTCGAAGCCCTTGGCCACGTTCACCGACTCCTGGCCGATCATGCCGTCGGCCACGAACAGGATCTCGTGCGGCTGAAGCACCTCCTTGAGGCGCTTGAGCTCGTCCATGAGGTCCTCGTCGATCTGCAGCCGGCCCGCCGTGTCAAAGATCACCACGCGGTCGCGCTCCGTGCGCGCCTGCTCCAGCGCCCGCTTGGCGATGCCGATGACGTCCTTCGACCCCGGCTCGGCGTACACGGGGACGCCCACCTGCTCGCCCAGCGTCTGCAGCTGCTCCACGGCGGCGGGGCGGTACACGTCACAGGCGACAAGACGCGTCTGGCGCATCTCGCGCTTCATCTTGCGCGCGATCTTGCCGGCCGTGGTCGTCTTACCGGAGCCCTGCAGGCCCACCATCATGATGATGGTGGGCGGGATGGGCGCCAGCGCCAGGGGCGACTTGCGCTCGCCCAGCATGGACGTGAGCTCCTCGTGCACGATCTTCACGAGCTGCTGCCCCGGCGACACCGCCTTGAGCACGCGCTCGCCCAGCGCCTTCTCTTCCACGCGCTTCATGAAGTCGCGCGTGACCTGGAAGTTCACGTCGGCCTCCAGCAGCACGCGCCGGATCTCGCGAAGGCCCTCGCGGATCATGGGCTCCGTGAGCACGCCGCGCTGGCGCAGGCCGCTGAGTACGCCTTCGAGCTTGTCGCTTAGCTGATCGAACACTCGGATTCCGCCGTTCGCAAAAGCCGAAACGCCGCCCAGGCCGGAAGACCCCGGCCGAGCGGGAGATGCACAGCCCAATAACTTACAAGCAACCGCACCGTTTGCCAACCCTCCGCGCCCGCCCTGTTCCGCGGCGCGCCTCATCCGCGCGCTCCCACCGCGACAGGTTCGACACGCCGCGTGCGGCCCGTGTCGGATTTTGTCCCGTAGCGTGCTTCATCTGTTCCCGTTACGGTTCCGTCCACTCCGTGCACCAGGAGGTTGCGCCTATACGCCAAACCGTATAACATCAGGAGCGCCGATGAGTGATCGGATCGAGATCGTGCCCACGCCGTGGTACACGGCGGAAGTTCGGGCCCTGCCCCGGGAGGACCGGGATCGCATCGACCGGCGGCTGGAGACCTTCACGGGCAAGGGATGGGGCCCCGCGCAGCGTGATGCCACTCTAAAGCACTTGCGCGACGGGATCTATGAGCTGCGCGTGCTCGGGACGGGCGCCGCCTATCGGGTGCTGTTCTTTGTCATGCTGGGGCGTTCCCCGCGCGTCGTGGTGCTCACCACGTGCGTGGCCAAATCGGTGATGAAGAAGCGGCACCGGATGGATTCGGAGATCGACCGCGCGAGCAGCCGTCGCGCCGAGTGGCTCGAGGACCAGAAAAAGGGAGAGGACGATGAGCGTCAATGAGACCTGGGCGGAGTACATGGCCCGCAACCTCCAAGACCCGGAGTATGCCGTCGCGCATGCCATTGGCCGCCCCTTCCGCAATCTCTGCCTCAACGTCTGGAGCCTGCGGGAAACTAAGGGACTGACACAGCAGCAGCTCGCCGAAGCCGCGCAGATGAAGCAGCCGCGGATCGCCGACATCGAGCGCGACGAAGCCAATCCCACGCTGCAGACCATCTCGCGCGTCGCGTTCGCATTGGGCGTCACGGCCGACCGGCTGCTGGCGGAGCCGGACGAGGCGATGTTGGCGGAAGCCCGCAGCATCGTGGAGGCACGTGTCGCCACGTGGAGCCCCGCACGCCGGCGGCGGCTCGGTCTCTCGGACGACGAGCCGCAGCAATCCGAATCCGCTGCACCCCGGAAGCGTCGCAAGACCGCCTGACGCCGAACGGCGGGAGCCCGGGTGTCGCCGCAGGACCGTTCCGGGCGCCACGCGGAAGATCAGATCACCGGACAGGAGAAGACCATGCGGATCGAAGACCGGCTGCGGGAGCTGGGACTGGTGCTTCCCGAGCCGTTCCAGTCTCCCACCGGGCAGCCGTACCCGTTCCGGTGGGTGCGGGTGCGGGGAAACCGCGCCTACGTGTCCGGCCAACTGCCGCTGGCGCCGGACGGCTCCCTGGCGCAGCCCCTGGGCAAGGTGGGCGCGGAGGTGACGCCCGAGCAGGGCAGGCAGGCCGCGCGCCTGGCGGCACTGGCCGCGTTCGCGGGCCTCAGGCGCGAGCTGGGCGACCTGGACCGGGTGACGGCGTGGCTGCGCGTGTTCGGGATGGTGAACGTGGCGCCGGGGTTTACCCAGGTGGCGGGCGTGGTGAACGGCTTTTCCGAGCTGCTGATCGACGTCTTCGGCCCCGACGTCGGCGCGCACGCGCGTTCGGCCGTGGGGATGGCGGAGCTGCCCTTTGGGGTGGCCGTGGAGATCGAGGCGGAGGTGGAGATCGACGGCCGCGCGTGAGTCGGAGGACCATCCATGCAGACACGTGAGGGGCGGATCCGCGGGATCCGCCACTCACGCACTCACGCACTCACGCA
>NZ_DASURI010000437.1:0-3814 GCF_036280135.1 Longimicrobium sp. | reverse complement strand
CGCCGCGCGCTGAAGGCTGGACGGATGGGGGACGGCGGGGCGAGAATAGGAAGGGGGGTCCCTCCGTGAACCCGAGTTGAGGATCGACGACGATGAAGTGTCCCGTGTGCCTGACGCCCGACCTGGTGATGGCGGATCGTCAGGGAATCGAGATCGACTACTGCCCGCAGTGCCGGGGCGTGTGGCTGGACCGCGGCGAGCTGGACAAGATCATCGACCGCTCCCTGCCGCAGCAGCCGCCCGCCGCGCCGCCGCCTCCGCCGCAGCAGCAGCAGGGCGGATACGGCGAGCATCGTGATCATCATCGCAAGTACGACGACGACTACCGCCACGGCGGATACTACAAGAAGAAGAAGCGCGGCTTCCTGGGCGACATCTTCGACTTCGACTGAGATAAACCAACTGCATTCCCACGCAGAGCCGCGGAGGCGCAGAGTACTTCATCGCGCGATGAAGTACTCTGCTGCCTCTGCTCCCTCTGCGTGAGATTGCAGTTGCTTATCAGGCAGGCACGGCGGAAAGGACGGACGCGCGCCGCAGGACCAGCGTGAACGTGGAGCCGCGGCCGGGCTCGCTCTCCACCTCCAGCTCCCCGCCCATCCCGCGCGCCAGGTCGCGGCTGATGGCCAGCCCCAGCCCCACGCCCTCGTCCGGCCGGTTCAGCGCCCGCTCCCCCTGCACGAACGGGTCAAAGATGTGCGGCAGCCGCTCCGCGCGGATTCCCGTGCCCGTGTCGCGCACGTGGATGCGCACGCGCGCCTCGTCCGCGTCGCACGCCAGGACCACGGAGCCGCCCGCCTGCGTGTACTTGATGGCATTGGCCAGCAGGTTGAGCACCACCTGCCGCACCTTGTCCCCGTCCGCGCGCACCACGACGGCCGGGTCGCACGGCTCGAGGCGAAAGTGCAGCCGCGACGCGCGCACCTGCGGCGCCACCAATCCCTCCAGCTCCGCCAGGGCTTCGCGCAGGGGCACGTCGGCCATGGCGTACTGCACCGTGCCCGCCTCGATGCGCGCGAAGCTCAGCACGTCGTTGATGAGGGTGAGCAGGTGCGCCTGGCTGCGGACGATGCGGGCCAGGGCGTCCCGCTGGGCCTCCGTCACGGGGCCGTGCAGCCCCATCTCCATCAGCTCCGCGTAGCCCCCGATGGCGTTGAGGGGCGTGCGCAGCTCGTGGCTCATCACCGCCAGGAAGTCGCTCTTGGCGCGGCTGGCCAGCTCCGCGTCCGTCCGGGCCTGCTCCGCCTCCGCCCGGGCGCGCTGGGCGTCGGCCACGCGGCGCTCCAGCTCGGCGCGCGCGGCCTGCACCTGCCGCGCCATGCTGTCGAAGCTGGCCGCCAGCCGCCCCACCTCGTCCCGCCCCCTGCCCATCACGGGGACGTCGTACGCGCCGCGCGCCACGCCCTCCGCGGCGGCCGTGAGCGTCGCCAGCGGGCGGGCCAGGCGCCGGCCCGTGATCCACGTGACGGCGGCGGCCGCCAGGATCACCAGCAGGCTCACCAGCGACAGCTGGCGCAGGGTCTCGCGCGGCCGCTGCGCGATCCAGCCCATGGGCGACGCCAGCACCATCCGCCAGGGCGTCCCCGCCACGGGCGCCTCGGCCACGGCCAAGCGGCCCACGCCGGGGCGCACGTCCACCAGCCCCCGGGACGTGCTGTCGCGGCCGGCGGGCGCCGGCGCGGCCTCCCCCGGCGCCGCGAACCAGAATGAGCCGTCCGCGTTGCGCGTGTAGAGGGTGAACTCCTCGCCGATGAAGTCGTGCATCATCCGCAGGGCGCCGGGCGGGCTTCCCGCGTACAGCGCCCGCGCCACGTACCCCGTCCGCGTTCCGCCGTCCACCACGGGCGCCACGAGCCAGAAGCGGACGCGGTCCCCCGCCGCGTGCAGCGGGCCGATCCACACGGAATCCATCCTTCCCGGCGCCCACGCCCCGTCCCCCGGGCCCATCCGCCGGTCGGCAGGCGGCGCGGCGCCCGCGAACGCCACCGTCCGCCCGTCCGCGTCCCACAGCTCCACCGTCAGCGCCGAGTCGCGAGGGGCCAGCAGCGTCGCCAGCACCGCGCGCGCGGCCGCATCGTCCCCGGCGGACGGCGCGCGGCCCGCGCCCCGCGCCCGCAGCACGCGCGTCACCGCCGGGGCCCGCGCGGCCTCGCGCAGATCCCGCGCGCGCCACGCCATGCTTTCCGCGGCCGCCCCCGCCACCTGCTGCACGGCGCTCTGCAGCCGGCCGCGGACGATGACCTCCGCGCGGTCGCGCAGCGTGGCGTAGGTGAACGCCAGGATGCCGGCCAGCCCCGCGGCCAGCAGGACGGTCATCAGCAGGGGAAGCTTCCACGCCAGCGGAAGGGCGCCGCCCAGGGGAACGCCGCGGGGGCTCTCGCCACGGGGCGCGCGGGGTGACCGGGTCATGCGGTCGGGTTGCTGCGGTCGGGTTGCTGCGGAAAGGCAGCGCGCACGAAAGGAGCGCGCCGGATCAGCCCGGGTGGGCCACGACAACTTACGCCGTCCGCGCCGCCGGGCCAAGCGCGCCGTCCCGTCCACGCCTTGCCCCGGCGCGGCGAAGGCCGCATCTCTTACGCGTCCCGGCGGGTCGCAGTCCCACGTCCACACCCTGGAGCGGCATGGCGGCAGACTTTCTCCTGTACGGATCGTACGGATACACGGGGCGGCTGATCGTGGAGCGGGCGCGCGCCGCCGGGCTCACGCCGCTGCTGGCCGGCCGCGACGCCGCCGCCCTCGCCGCGCAGGGGGCCGAGACGGGCCTGCCGTACCGCGCCTTTGCCCTGGACGACACGGCGGCGCTGGACGCCGCGCTCCGCGAGCACCGCGTGGTGCTGCACGCGGCCGGCCCGTTCTCGCGCACGTCGCGGCCCATGGTGGACGCGTGTCTGCGGACGGGCGCGCACTACCTGGACATCACGGGCGAGATCGCCGTCTTCGAGGCCGTCGCCGCCCGCGACGCGCAGGCACGGGCCGCCGGGGTGATGCTGATGCCGGGCGCGGGCTTCGACGTGGTGCCCAGCGACTGCCTGGCCGCGCACCTCAAGCGCCGCCTGCCCTCCGCCACGCGGCTCCAGCTCGCCTTCCAGGGCATCGGCGGCATCTCGCGCGGGACGATGACGACGATGATCGAGAACATCCACCAGGGCGGCGCCGTCCGCCGGGGCGGGCGCATCACCCGCGTGCCGGCGGCGTACCGCTCGCGGACGGTGGATTTCGGGCGCGGCCCCGTGTCGGTGACGACGATCCCCTGGGGCGACGTGTCGACGGCCTACCACAGCACGGGCATCCCGGACGTGGAGGTCTACACGCGCGTGGGCGCCGGTGCGCGGCGGGGGATGGTCGCCAGCCGGCACCTGGGATGGCTGCTGGGCAGCGGCCCCGTGCAGCGGATGATGCTCAAGCGCATCCGCGGCGGCCCGCCGGGCCCCACGCCGGAACAGCGCGCCCGCGGCGCCAGCCTGCTGTGGGGGCAGGCCGAGGACGACGCGGGCGGCCGCGCCGTGGCCCGCATGCGCACCCCTGAGGGCTACACCCTCACGGCGATGACGTCCGTCGAGGCCGTGCGCCGCGTGCTCGCCGGTGACGCCCCCGCCGGCTTCCAGACCCCGTCGAAGGCCTACGGGGCGGACTGGATCCTGGAGTTCGACGGCGTGGAGCGGACGGACGTGGAGTGAACGGCAGTGCGTGAGTGCGTTGGTGCGGACGTGCGTGAGTAAAGGCACGGCGCTCGTGCACGGGAGGCGGAGATCGCGCGAACGCGGAGCGCCCCCCTCCCCGACCCTCCCCCACAAACTGCGTGGGGGAGGGAGGT
>NZ_DASURI010000436.1:0-2489 GCF_036280135.1 Longimicrobium sp. | reverse complement strand
GCTGCTGGGGGTGCTGGCGGCGCACGCCGTCGTCCGCGCCGCGCTGGCGCAGCTGGCGCGCACGCTGGACGCCGCGTTCACCCTGGAGGTGCACTACACCGTCGCCCGCGCGGCGCTGGAGACGCCGGGGGTGGCCGCGGTGGAGGACCCCGCGTTCGCGGACCGCGTGGAGGCCGTGCAGGACGCGGAGCGGCGCGGCGTGCTGCGCGCCACCGTCACGGCGCTGGCCAGCGTGGCCGTCACGCGGCTGCGGGGGGCGGGCGCGTTCGGGGTGCTGCTGGGGTTCGCGTGGTGGGCGCCGCTGGTCCTGGCCATGGCGTGGCACCTGACCAACGTCGTGGATCGCCGGGCCACGGAGAACGGCGTGAGCGTGAACCTGAGCGACGGTGCCGTGCGCATGCGCCGCGCGGAGTACCTGCGCTCGCTGGCGCTGGAGGCGCCCGCCGCCAAGGAGCTGCGCGTGTTCGGCCTGGGGGGGTGGCTCGTGGGGCAGTACGGCCAAGCGTGGAGCGAGGCCCTGGGCGTGCTGTGGCGCAGCCGCCGCGCCCACCGCGGCCTCACGGCCGCCGCCGTCGCCGCGCTGGCGGCCTCGCACGCGCTCGTCCTGGGGGCGCTGGCCCGGGCCGCGTATGCCGGCGAGCTGGGCGGGGCCGCGCTGCTCGTCTTTGTCCAGGCCGCCATCGCCACCTGCGACCTGGGGCTCATCGGCGACTGGTCGTGGCTCCTGGCCCAGGCGCTGGGCGTGGCCGGGCGCGTGGCCGGCCTCCGCCCCGGCGCGGAGGCTTCGATCCCGCCATCCGCCCTCCCGTCGTCGGTCATCCCATCGTCCGTCCTTCCGTCGTCCGCCACTCCGCCGCCGAGGGGTCCGCGGAGCGCGATCCAGACCGTGAGTCCGCCCGTGATCCCGGCCGCCGCGTCCGCGCGGGCGGCGGGTGGAGCGCGGGGGCCCGCGGCCGTGCGGCTGGACGGCGTGCGCTTCACCTACCGCGGGCGGGAGCGGCCCACGCTGGACGGGGTGACGCTGGACGTTCCGCCCGGGCAGTCGCTGGCCATCGTGGGCGAGAACGGGGCGGGAAAGAGCACGCTCATCAAGCTCCTCTGCGGGCTGTACGAGCCGGACGGCGGGCGCGTCACCCTGGACGGGGCGCCGCCGCTTCGGGCGCGGGGGCGCGTGGCGGCCATCTTCCAGGACTTTGTCCGCTACCCCCTCCCGCTGCGCGAGAACGTGGGCTTTGGCCACCTCCCCTCGCTGGGCGACGGCGCGGCGCTGGACCGCGCGCTGCGCCAGGCGGGGGGCGGCCGGCTGCCGGAGCGGCTGCCGCGGGGATGGGAGACGGTGCTCTCGCGCGAGTTCGCGGACGGCGCCGAGCTGTCCGGCGGGCAGTGGCAGCGCGTGGCCCTGGCGCGCGCCCTGGCGGCCGTCCAGGGCGGCGCGGGGCTCCTGGTGCTGGACGAGCCCACGGCTTCGCTGGACGTGCGGGCCGAGGCAGAGCTCTTCGAGCGCTTCCTGGAGCTCACCCGCGGCGTGACGACCGTGCTCGTCACTCACCGCCTGGCCAGCGTGCGCCACGCGGAGCGCATCGTCGTCGTCCACGGCGGCCGTGTGGTGGAGGACGGCAGCCACGGGGCGCTGATGGCGCTCGGCGGACGGTACGCGGAGATGTACGCGCTGCAGGCCGCCCGCTTCGCCGCCGGCGCCGATGCCGATTCCGATGCCGACGCCGACGCGGAGACGGGTGTCGGCGCGTACGGGGAGGTGGCGGATGGGTGAGCGCGGGCGCGCCGTCGCCCTGCTGGTGCGCACGGCCTGGCGCACGGATCCGTGGCGGTCCGCCGGGCTGCTGCTGGAGCCGGCGGCCGGGCTGGGCATCCCCCTCTTCGCGTGGTTCCTGGGGCTGCTGGCGGACGGGGCCCTGCGCCGCGACCCGCGCCTGCTGGCCCTGGGCGCGGCGGGGATCGCGGCCACGCGCGTGCTGTGGTTCGCGGGGACGTGGACGGGCGCGTGGATCCGCAACCGCCTGGCCGAGGAGGTGGGCTTCGCGCTGGACCGCGAGATCGCCACGCTCGTCTCCGGCCTCCCCGGCGTGGAGCACCACGAGCGCCCGGAGTACCAGGACCGGCTGGAGCTGCTGCGCCAGGAGCAGGGCATCCTGGGCACCTCGCTCAACGCGCTCGTCTACACGGCCAACACCGTCGTGGCGGGGCTGGGCACGCTCGTGGCCCTGGCCCTCGTGAGCCCGTGGCTGCTGCTGCTGGTGCCCTTCGCCCTGCCGGCGCTGCCGGCCGCGGCCGCGCAGCAGCGCTGGCTGGCCCGCGCGGAGGGCGCCTCCGCCGCGGACGCCCGCCTCGCGCGGCGGCTGCAGGCGCTCACGGTGGACCGCGCCGCGGGGATGGAGCTGCGTGTCTTTGGCCTGCGGGACGAGGTCCTGGGCCGCTTTCGCGCGGCGTGGCGCGCGTCTCGGGCGCGGGTGCTGGCCGCGCGCGGGCGG
>NZ_DASURI010000435.1:0-8760 GCF_036280135.1 Longimicrobium sp. | reverse complement strand
GGGAGAACTGCATGGACGAGGTTCCGTCCACCGCGCGAAAGTCTCCGCCTACACTAACCCCTCCCCCGAAGTTGGGGGAGGGGTCGACCGACGTTGCGAGGAACGAGCAAAAGGCGGTCGGGGGAGAGGGCCCCCCGTCGCGCAGCGACGGGGGGCCGCCTCCAGGACGAGCCCTCCATCCCCCGCTCGTCCCTACCTTCCCTGGCCGTGCCGTACCTTTCGTACCCCGTACCTTTTGTACCCCGTACCCCTCGTACCGTGTCCCCCCTACCCCCGCCGCCCCTTCGCCTCGCCGCGCTCCGTGAGGCCACGCGCCCACGACAGGCGCTTGCGCGGCTCGGCGACGGGCTCCGCGGCTTCGGGGGCGCAGGGCAGGCTCATCACGAAGCGCGCCCCGCGCTCGCTGGGCTCCAGCCGCAGCCGCCCGCCGTGCACGTCCTCCACGATCCGGCGGGCCAGCGACAGGCCCACGCCCCATCCGCCCTTCTTGGTGCTGATCCCCGGATCGAACAGCGTGTCGCGCACCGCCGGCGCCACGCCCGGCCCGTCGTCGATCACCCGGATCTCCACCCGCCTCTCGGCCGCCGCCTCGCTCTCGATGCAGATGGTCCCCCCCATCCCCGCCAGGGCGTCCAGCGCGTTCTTGATGAGGTTCTCCAGCGCCCACTCCAGCAGGATGGCGTTGCCCATCACGGGCGGCGTGCCCTCGGGGACGTCCACCAGGAGCTCCACGCTCTTGCCCAGCTGCGGCAGCCGCACGCGCACGTAGCGCTCCAGCACGCGCAGCAGCATGCGCACGTCCACGGCCTCCGTCTGCACCGGCCGCCCGATCCACTCGAAGCGGCGGGCCACCTTCTCCAGCCGGTCCAGGTCCGCCTCCATCTCCGCCGCCACGGCCGGCAGCGTGGCCATGTGCTCGCGGTCTTCGTCGGGCAGGCGCAGGATCTCCACCCACCCCGCCAGCGACGACAGCGGCGTGGCCATCTGGTGGGCGGACTCGCGGGCCATGGCCGCCCAGATGCGCTCGCGCTCCGTCCGCACGTTGTGCCGGATGACGGACGCCAGGGCCGCCAGCAGCCCCACCAGCGCGCCCACCTGCAGCCACGGGATCCAGCTGAGCCGCGCCACGGCCGGCGGATCGCCGTAGTAGGTGGTGCCCAGGCCCGACTCGGAGATGGGCGGGTTGTCGCGGGCCAGCCTGTCCGCGTACTCCAGCACGCGGATCATGTCGGCCGTGTCGCCCTGCACGGCCTCGAAGGGGAGGTTCACCCAGAAGGCGGGAACGCCGTCCTGGTCGGTGTAGACGATGGGAACGCGCAGGCGCTGGATGTCGCCCGAAAGGGCCAGCAGGGTGCCCACGGGGTCCACGTCGGTGTCGCTCAGGGCGCCGTACACGCGCACCACCATGCGCGAGTGCACCTGCGCGTCGCGGCGCAGCTCGCGCACCAGCATCTGGCTGTACACCAGGTACCAGGCCAGGATGAGCGCGGCCAGCACGGCGAGGGCCGTGGGCACCTGGCGGCGGTTCAGCGAGGGGAGCCGCATGCCCCGGGAAAGGGAGGGAGGTACGGCCGCATGGCGTGTCCGGGGGCGGGCGGGGCCGCCGGACGGCGGCCCCGGGACGCGGACGTCAGGACGGATCCAGGCGGTCCGTGCCCAGGTAGGGGCGCAGGGGCTCGGGGATGAGCACCGAGCCGTCGGCCTGCTGGCCGTTCTCCAGCAGGGCCACCACCGTGCGCGGCAGGGCCAGCCCCGACGCGTTGAGCGTGTGGACGAACTCCGGCCTGGCGCCCGGCTCCGGCCGGTAGCGGATGTTGGCGCGGCGCGCCTGGAAGTCGCGGCAGTTGCTGGCGCTGCTCACCTCCAGCCACCGGTCCACCCCCGGCGCCCACACCTCCAGGTCGTACGTGCGGCTGCTGGAAAAGCCCGTGTCGCCCGCCGCCAGCAGCAGCACGCGGTACGGCAGCCCCAGCAGCTGCAGCGCCTTCTCGGCGTGGCCCGTCAGCCGCTCCAGCGCGTCGGCGGAGTCCTCGACGCGCTCGAAGCGCACCATCTCCACCTTGTCGAACTGGTGCAGCCGCAGCAGCCCGCGCGTGTCCTTGCCCGCCGAGCCCGCCTCGCGGCGAAAGCAGGGCGAGTACGCCGTGTAGGCGATGGGCAGCCGGTCCGCCTCCAGCAGCTCGTCGCGGTGCAGGTTGGTGAGCGGCACCTCGCTCGTGGGGATGAGGAACAGGTCGTCCTCCGGCAGCGCGTACGCGTCGCCGTCCTCCACGAACTTGGGGTACTGCCCCGTGCCCTGCATGCTGTCGCGCGTCACCAGGAAGGGCGGCTCCATCTCCGTGTAGCCGTGCTCCCGGGTGTGCAGGTCCAGGAAGAAGTTGATGAGGGCCCGCTGCAGCCGGGCGCCCATCCCGCGGTACGCGGGAAATCCGCTCCCCGCCACCTTGGCGCCGCCCGGCAGGTCCAGGATGCCCAGGTCCGCCGCGATGTCCCAGTGCGGCCGCGGGGTGAAGTCGAACGCGCGGGGCTCGCCCCAGGTGCGGACGACCGCGTTGGACTCCTCGCCGCCGGCGGGGACCCCGGGGTCCGTGAGGTTGGGCACGCGGAGGAGGATGTGGTCCATCTCCCCCTCCACCTCGCGCAGGCGGCCGTCGATCTCCTTGATGCGGTCGTTCACCTGCCGCATCTCGGCGATCAGGTCGTCCGCGCTCTCCTTGCGGCGCTTGCGCTCGCCCACTTCCTGGCTGACGGCGTTGCGGCGCGACTTGAGCTCGTCGCCCTCGGCGATGGCGGCGCGGCGCTCGGCGTCCAGCGCCAGCACGCGCTCCACGGCCGCGTCGGTGTCGGCGGCCTTGCCGCGCGCGGCGAGGCGCGCGCGGATGGCGTCGGGGTCCTGGCGGATGAGTCGGGCGTCGAGCATCAGTCGGCCAGGCGCTCGTCGTCGCAGCCGTCGTTGATGACCATGGCAAAGCGCGCCGTGCCGGCGGCCTCGTCCACGGCCACGGCCTTGAGCTTGGCGTACTTGACGCAGACGAAGCCCGTGCCGCTGAACTGCCGCGAGCGCAGCAGGTACACGCCGTTGACCGTGACGGGCAGGGGCGTGGTGCCGTACGCCCCGTCGCCGCGGGGGGCGTCCTCGATCTGCTCGAAGGCCTCGTTGCTCACGGCCAGGCCCGCGCCGCGCAGGCCGCCGCCCACGGGGATGAAGGGGCGCAGCACCAGGGTGCCGGCCTCGGTGCGGCGCAGGGCCACGTCCCACTGCTCGGCGTCCTCCAGCAGCTCCGGCCGGCGCACCAGGCGGTCGCGCTGGGTGCGGACGATGTCCAGGGCGCTGCCCACGGACGCGCCGGGAAGCGCCACGGTGGCCGTGTCGGGGCTCAGGATGAGCTCCGACAGCAGGCCGTTCTCGTCGCACGCCGACAGCAGGGGCGCGCAGGCCAGCAGGGGAGCCAGCAGGGCAAAGAAACGCAGACGCACCGGATACCTCGAGTCGAACGGGGCCGTCGCACGCGCGCGCGAAAGAGCCCGTGAAAAAAAAGGCGCCGCCGCGGGGGGCGGACGCGGGGGTAAACTTACGGAACGGCAAGGCCCGGCGTCAACGTGCGCCGGGCGCGGCCAGGGTTGACGGGGGCGCGGGCGCGCGGGTACGTTGACCGCCGTCCACGGACCCGGAATCCCGCAGCGGAGAACGACGGAATGCCCCCTCTCGAGACGGCCCTGGCCGCCCTTGGCGCCCACCCCGGGGTGGAGCACGTGCTGGTGCTGGGCCGCGACGGGCTGCTCATCCAGCACGCCGGCGGCGCCGGGCTGGACGCCGAGACGGTGAGCGCCATGGCGCCGGGCATCGCGCAGGCCGCCGGCGAGCTGGGCCGCGCGGCCGGCCTGGGCGACGTGCAGACCGTCGTCCTCAAGCTGGAGCGGGGCGTGGCGCTCGTATCCACCCTGTCCGCCGACCTGCTGCTGGCCGTGCTGCTGCGCGACGGCGTGGGCTTCGCGCCCCTGCTGCGCGAGCTGTCGGAGCGCCGCGGCGAGCTGGCGGGCCTGGTGTGAGCCGCGCGTACAACCCCGCCGCCGGGCCCGCGGTTCCCCCGCCCCCTGCCGCCGAGCGATGAACGACGAAACCCGGGCCCCCCGCCGCGTGCTGGTGGCCGACGACGAGCCGCACATCGGCCGCATCATCCAGATGAAGCTGGAGCAGGGCCCGTACGAGGTCACCCTGGTCTCCGACGGGCGCGCGGCGCTCGAGGAGCTCAACGGGCCGGAGCCCATCGACGTGGTGCTGCTGGACATCATGATGCCCCACGCCACGGGGCTGGAGGTGCTGGCCGAGGCCCGCCGCCTGCCCCACCGGCGCGACACGCCCATCATCATCCTCACGGCCAAGGGGCAGGACGCCGACCGGCGCCAGGCCATCGAGCTGGGCGCCACGGACTTCTTTACCAAGCCGTTCAGCCCCAAGAAGCTGCTGGCCCGCGTGGACGAGCTGTTCGGCGGCCCGTCCTCCGAGGGAGACGACGCGTGACGGACGTCAGCCCGGCGGAGCAGAACCCGCACCTGTGGACGGTGATCCTGGCCGGCGGCGTGGGCTCGCGCTTCTGGCCCGTGAGCACGCCCCGCCGCCCCAAGCAGCTCCTTCCCCTGGCGTCCGACACGCCGCTCATCCGCGAAACGGTGGAGCGCATCACGCCGCTCGTGCCGCAGGAGCGGCTGCGCATCCTGACGGGCGCGCACCTGGCGGAGCCCATCCTGGGCACGCTGCCGGAGCTGGGCCCCGGCAACCTGTTCCTGGAGCCCCGCGCGGCCGGCACGGCGCCCGTGCTGGCCTGGGCCGCGGCCGAGATCGAGCGGCGCGACCCCGACGCCGTGATGGTGTCGCTGCACGCCGACCACGTCATCCATCCGCCCCAGGCGTTCCGCGCGCTCATCGCCCGGGCGGCGGAGCTGGCGAGCGGACACCGCCGGCTGTTCACCATCGGCGCCCCGCCCACGCGGCCGGAGACGGGGTACGGCTACATCCGCATCGGCCAACCCCTGGAGGCGCTGGAGGGTGACGCGCACCCCGAGCCGGGCAACGCCGTCGCGCAGTTCGTGGAGAAGCCGAAGCGCGAGGTGGCCGAGGAGTACCTGGCGTCCGGCGTGTACCTGTGGAACACGGGGCTGTTCGTGTGGCGCGTGGCGGACCTGCTGGACGGGCTGGAGCGGCAGGCGCCGGAGTTCCGCGAGCTCATCCCCATCCTGCGCGAGGGCGGGACGGAGGAGTTCTTTCGCCTGGCGCCCACCATCAGCATCGACGAGGCGCTGCTGGAGCGGTCCGACCGGGTGGGCGTGGTCCGCGCCACCTTCCAGTGGGACGACGTGGGCGCGTGGGACTCGGTGCTGCGCACGCGGCCGGCGGACGCCGCGGGCAACGTGCTGCTGGGCGACGCGCACGCCGTGGACACGCGCGGCTCGGTGCTGTACGCCGACGACGGCCCGGTGGTCGCCTTCGGCGTGGAGGACCTGGTGGTGGTGCGCACGGCCGGCGTGACGTTCGTGGCGGACCGCGCCCGCTCCCCGGACCTCAAGCACCTGCTGGAACAGCTGCCGGAGTCGCTGCGCACGCTGGGGTGACGTAAAAAAGTGCGAAAGTGCGGGAGTGCGAAAGTGCGAGAGTGAGCGGCGCTCCGCATCGCCGGCCGACCGCCACGCCGGCTGAGCCCGGATCGTGCAAAGGGCCTGCCCTCGCACCACAGCCACTTTCGCACTCTCGCACCTTCGCACTTTCGCACCGATGTTACAGCTGATCCTGTTCGACGACGCCGTCTCGCGCGGGTGGGAGCCGTTCGCCCTCACCCGGCCGGGCGGCGAGCTTCGTTTCGGGGCCCTCACCACGCGCGAGCGGGCGGAGCGCCTGTTCGGCGCGCGCTGCGTGGCGCACCTGGGCGCCGCGCACCTGGCCGGCTTCGCGGAGGCGGACTCGCCGCCCGTGCTGGGCTACGCGGACGCGCCGGCGGACGGCGACCGGCTGTTCCTTTCCGCCCGCGCCGTGCCCGCGTGGGGCGGCGGCGAGGTGTGGCGGGCGCGGCGGGGCGGATCGGGCGCGCTGGTCGTGGGCGGCGAGGTGGCCGGCTGGTACGCCCCGGCGGGGACGCCCGCGCCCCCCGCCGAGTTCTTCGAGTGCCCGCCCACCATCCTGGACCGCACGGGCGCGGTGGAGCTGGAGGGGCGGATGATCGGCCCCGTGTGGGAGCTGATGTCCGGCAACCCGGCGCAGCTCACGGCCGACATCACGGGCCTCTTTCCCGAGGCGGCGGCGGTGGAGCTTCCCGCGGGGTCCCATCGCTTCGGCGAGCACCCGCTGGTGATCGGCGTCGGCGTGCAGATCGAGCCGTGCGTGGTCTTCGACACCAGCGCGGGCCCCGTGTGGCTGGACGACGGCGTGACGGTCAAGGCGTTCACGCGGATGGCCGGGCCGGCGTACGTGGGGCGCAACAGCATCATCCTGGGCGGGCACCTGGAGGCGGTGACCATCGGCGAGGGGTGCCGCATCCGGGGCGAGTTCGCGCAGAGCATCTGCCTGCACCACGTCAACAAGGCGCACGACGGGCACATCGGCCACGCCTACCTGGGCGCGTGGGTCAACCTGGGCGCCGAGACCACCAACAGCGACCTCAAGAACAACTACGGCCCCGTGCGCCTGTGGACGCCGGAGGGCGAAAAGGACACGGGCGAGCTCAAGGTGGGCTGCTTCCTGGGCGACCACGTCAAGACGGGGATCGGCCTGCTGCTGAACACGGGGACGGTGGTGGGCGCCGGCAGCATGCTGTACGGGGCGGAGCTGCCGCCCAAGTACGTGCCCCCGTTCAGCTGGGGGACCGGAGAGGAGCTGACGGTGTACCGGGTGGACAAGTTCCTCGACGTGGCCGCCCGCGCCATGGCCCGCCGGCAGGTTACGCTGTCGGAGGCAGCCGCCGGACAGCTTCGGCGCGCGTGGGACAAGGGCCGGAGTGCGTGAGTGCGTCAGTGCGTGAGTGCGGAAGTGGATCGCGCCGTCAGCGGCCGCATCCGTACTCACGTGGGCTTTCTGCCCACCCGGGCCCGCTTTCGCACTGACGCACTCGCAGTTCACTTCCGCACTAACGCACTTCCGCACTCACGCACTTTGAAGGTCACCGTCCTTGGCAGCGGCAGCCGCGGCAACGCGGTGCTCATCGAGTCCGACGGCACGCGCCTGCTGGTCGACGCGGGCTTCAGCGGGCGCGACCTGGAACGGCGCCTGGCCGCCGTGGACGTGGACCCCGCGTCGCTCACGGCCCTGCTCGTCACGCACGATCACTCCGACCACACGCGCGGCATGGGCATCGCCGCGCGGCGCTGGAACCTGCCCCTCTACCTGACGGACCTGACGCGCAACGTCTGCCGCGGGTTGCTGGACGGCACGGAGGACGTGCGCCCGTACCACAGCGCCGAGCCGGTGGAGATCGGCGGGCTGGTCGTGACGCCGTTCCTCACGGTGCACGACGCGGTGGACCCCGTGGCCGTGACGGTGACGGAGGCGGGGACGGGGGAGAAGCTGGGGATCGCCACGGACCTGGGCCGCGCCACGGCGCCCGTGCGCCACGCGCTGCGCAACTGCGACGTGCTGGTGCTGGAGAGCAACCACGACGAGATCCTGCTGCGCGAAAGCCCGTACCCGTGGTCCGTGAAGTCGCGCATCGGCGGCAGCCACGGCCACCTGAGCAACCGCGCCGCCGCGGAGCTGGTGGGTGAGCTGTTCCACGACGGCCTGTGCGCCGTGGTGCTGGCCCACATGAGCGAGCAGGCCAACGATCCCGGCTTGGCGAAGGAGGTCGTGGGGCTGGCGCTGGAGAAGCGCCGGTTCTCGGGGATGCTGGACGTGGCGCGCCAGGAGGCGCCCGGTGAGCCCATGGACGTGACGCGCATGCGCGCGCTGCGCCTGCCGCCGCAGATGGCGCTGTTCTGAGGGGCCCTCACCCGCTCGCTGTCGCTCGCACCCTCTCCCGCAAACTGCGCGGGAGAGGGTGTATACTTCTACGGGGTTCCTGCCGGGTTGCACGGCCCCTCAACCGTCCGGGTGCTCTCGTGGACGAGGCACGCACCCAGCCGGAGCGATTGAAATCGCCGCTGGAACTTCGCGAAGTCCGCCTGCGCGGACTGCACGGCGGCCGCCCTGCCGTGCCGCATGCCTTTCGCCGGGTGGCGGCCCGTGTTGGCCCTTGAAGCCCCGTTCGCATCGCGCGTCAGCGCGATGCGAACGGGGCTTTCCGCTGTCGTTGCGGCGGGTTCACCCGCTCCGTCTCGAGCGCGGCTACAACGCACGAAGGGCGGCCCTCATCCGAGAGCCGCCCTTCGCCGTTGCAGGCTGTCCCCTGTAACCTGTCCCCCGTAACCCGCAGTTACAGGGGTCAGTTGCAGGCTATTCCCTATTCCCTATCACCTGTTCCCTGCCCTCACGCCGCCTTCTCCTCTTCCTCGCGCCGCTTGCAGTCCAGGCAGTACCGCGCGTGCGGAAGGGCCTCCAGCCGCTGGAAGGGGATCTCCTTCTTGCAGCCGTGGCAGATGCCGAAGGCCTCGGGATCCTTGTACAGGCGGCGCAGCGCCTCCTCGATGCGGTACAGGTAGCGCCCCTCCTTGCTCGCGAACAGGAACGACTTCTCCCGCTCCATGGCGTCGGTGCCCTGGTCCGCCATGTGGAACGAGTAGCTGGAAAGGTCCGCGTCCGCGCTCTCGCGCCCCAGCTTGCTCTGCTGCTGGAACCGG
>NZ_DASURI010000434.1:0-24265 GCF_036280135.1 Longimicrobium sp. | reverse complement strand
CTCGTCGGCGTGCCCGACAACGAGCCCGATGCCATGATCCCGGCCGGTCCCAACGTGGCCGTGGGCGCCGTGTGGATCGACCTGTCGGAGCCGCACTACGGCATCCACGGCACCAGCGAGCCGCAGACCATCGGCTACGCGTCGTCCAACGGCTGCGTGCGGCTCACCAACTGGGACGTGAAGTTCCTGTCGCGCCACGTACGCGCGGGCGTGCCCGTGGAGTTCCGCGACATCAGCGGCACCAAGGTGGCCGAGGATCCCGCCAACGCCACGGCCGGCGCCGCGTCGTCCGGCCGCGCGGGCGCGTCGAGCACGCCCGCCGCGTCGGGCCGGAGCGGATCGGGCGCCTCCGGAAACGGATCCGCGTCGTCCGGCCGCACGCAGGCGACGGGCGGCCGCGCGCAGGGCACGTCGTCGTCCACGAACCGCGCGCGCACGGAGCAGCCGAAGTCGAACGAGGCGCCCAAGCAGAACGAGACGCCCAAGGCCGAGGACCATTCGGGGCACGACGAGCACGCGGGGCACACGCCGTAAGGCCCTCACCCGCTCGCTGTCGCTCGCACCCTCTCCCGCAAACTGCGCGGGAGAGGGTGTATGCTTCTACGAGCCGTGGTGCGGGGTGGACGGCTCGTGCTGGGCAGCCCCCCGCGAGACCACGAGCCCGGCGGCGTTTGGGCCTCTACTCAGCGCCGTCCTCACGCCGAGCGATTGGAATCGCCGCTGGAGAGGCACGATGTCCGCCTGCGCGGACTGCACCCGCCGTCGCCCTGCCGTGGAACACGCCCCCCGCCCGGTGGCGGCACCTGCTGTCGGTTGAAGCCTGTTCGCAGAGCGCGTCGGCGCGAGACAGGGCTTATGGCTGTCCCAGCGGCGGGTTTACCCGCTCAGGCTGGATCGCCGCCTCTCGTCTCGATGCTCACCCTGCCCTCCGTACCTCCGTACCTCCGTACCTCCGTACCTCCGTACCTGCCGTTGCTTCCGCACTTCCGCACTTTCGCACTTTCGCACTTCCGCCCTTCCCCTCCCGGGCACATCGCTTGCGCCTGCCGGACGGCTCGCCGTTCGACGATCACCGTCAGCCCAAGTCCATGCCCGATCTGTCGCGCCAGGTGGTCCTGCGGGCCGTGATGCCCATCCTCGCCGAAGCCTACGCGGGCCCCGCGGACCCGCGCAGCACGAACTTCGTAAACAACGCGCCGGACTGCGGCGTGTTCGGCACGCTGGACGGGCTGTCGGCGGCGCAGGCGTCCACGCCGCCCGCGCCCGGCCGGTCCACCGCCGCCGCGCACGCCGAGCACCTGCGCTTCAGCCTGGACGTGTCCAATCGCTGGCTGCGCGGCGACGATCCCAAGGCCCACTGGCCGTCCAGCTGGGCCGTGCAGACCGTGGACGAGGAAGGCTGGATGCGGCTGCGCGAGCGGCTTCGCGACGAGTACGCGCAGTTCCTGGAGCTCATCGACGCGCGGGCAGAGATGGACGAGGAGCTGCTGGGCGGCATCGTGGGCACCGTGGCCCACGCGGCGTACCACCTGGGCGCGCTGCGGCAGGTGGCCGAGCTCGTATCGCAATCCGCCACGGCGGCGGGAGGGACGGCGTCGTGATGAGGCGCGGCTTCGAGGGACTGATGGTGGGCCGCACGCTCGCGGGCCGCTACGAGGTGCTGGACGCCGTGGCGCGCGGCGGCATGAGCGTCGTCTTTCGCGGGCGCGACGGCACGCTGGGACGCGAGGTGGCCGTGAAGGTCGTCTCCCTGGCCGGCGCGTCGGACACGCAGCTGCCCAACTTCCGCGAGCGGTTCCGGCGCGAGGCGGCCAGCGCGGCCCGCATCCAGCACCCCAACGTGGTGCAGATCTTTGACTACGGGACGGACCCGGAGCTGGAGCTGGACTTCATCGTCATGGAGCTGCTGCAGGGGCGCGACCTCAAGGAAACGCTCCGCGCCGGCCCCCTGCCCCGCCCCGAGGCGCTGCGCATCCTCACCGAGGCCGCGCGCGGCGTGGCGGCCGGTCACCGCGTGGGCATCGTGCACCGCGACGTCAAGCCGGCCAACGTCTTCTTGGTGGGCCACACGGACCGGGACGTGGACGCGGTCAAGATCCTGGACTTCGGCATCGCCAAGCCCATGGAGGACGACCCCGAGCACCAGCTGACCACCATCGGCTCGCTGCCGCACTCGCCGGCGTACGCGTCGCCGGAGCAGCTGGACCCCAGCCAGCCCCTGTCGCCCGCGTCCGACGTGTACCAGCTGGGGCTCATCGCCTTCGAGATGCTGGCCGGCCAGCGGCCGTACGACGAGGAGAACCGCGCGCGCGTCCGCGGCGGGCAGCACGTGCCGCTCCCCGTGACGGACGCGTGGACGTCCGTGCCGCCGCACGTGTGCTCCGTCGTGGAGCGCGCGCTGCGCTTTCGCCCCGAGGACCGCTTTCCCGACGCCGCCGCCTTCGTCGAGGCGCTGACGACGGCACGGGAGGAGGACGCGACTGCGTTCCACCCCGTCTCCGCGGCCGCGGTGGTCTCCGCGCCCGTGCCGGACCCGGACGCGACAGAGCTGGTGAGCGCCATGACGGGCGTGCCCGTCATCGGCCCCGCGGCGGGGCGCGTGCACGAGGCCCCGCCCGTGGACGTGGTGCGGGACGCGCCTCCCGCGCCGATGGCACCGGCGGCGCCGCGGCGGACGGTGCTGCCGAAGACGCCGGTCATCTGGGCCGTGCCGCTCCTGCTGCTGCTGGCCATCGCCGTGTGGGCGGCGCGCCGCGGCGGCGGGGACGACGAGGCGGAGCGCGTGGCCGCCACCGCGCCGGGCGACACGATCGGGCGGGACAGCGCGGCCATGGCGCGCCTGGACGAGGAGTTCGTCCGCCTGCAGGGCGTCGTGGGCGCGGAGGCGGCATCCAATCGGCCCGCCCCGGCACCGGCCGGCCCCCAGCCCGCCGCGACCTCCGGCACCGGGCCCGCCGCGGAGACGACTTCGCCGCCCGTTGCGCCCGCGACGCCGGCGGGGACCGCGGCGGCGTCCGCCAACCCGCGCGCGCAGGCGCAGGCGACGATCGAGGCGGCCGTCCACGACCTCAACAAGGCGTGGGTGGAGGGCGACATCAGCCGTCACGTGGGCCACTATGCCAGCCGCGTGAACTACTACAACTCCAGCCGCCTGCCCCGCTCCGGCGTGCGCCGCGACCGCACGCGCGACCTGCGCCGCTACGACGACCGGCGCATCGCCATCCGCGCCATCCAGGTGCAGTGGCTGGCGGACGACCGCGCCCGGGTGCTCGTGGACAAGGAGTGGATCTTTGGCGGGGACGGCCGCACGCGGCAGGGACGGGGCATGCAGGAGTACGTCTTTCAGCAGGACGACGACGACGGCAAGTGGTACGTCGTCTCCGAGCAGCTGCTGACGACCACGGAGGCGCGCTCGCCCGTCGCGGACAACTAGCCGGCGGGCGGGGGATCGAGCGGGACGGAGTTCGGGGGAGGGGCATCGGCGGATGCTCCTCCCCCAAATTTCGTCGCCCTTTCATCGGACGAACGCGCGTCGCACCTTTGGATGGCTCCCGGACGGGCCGGCGGGCAATGATCCACGTCGATGGAGGAGCGGATTCATGGCGTCGTTCGACTACATGGGCGTATTCGGCAGGGAGCCGGCGGAGGTGCTGCGCGCGCTGGGGTTCAGCGAGGGGAAGCCGACCCGGTATCCGGACACCCGCGGCAACTCGGCGGGACGCATGCGGTCGGGATGGTTCCTGCTCTTTGGCCACAGCGTGTGGACCAAGCACGCCCAGGAGCTTTCGGCGGGGTGCCAGGCCATCTACGTGGAGGCGTCGGATACGGCGATGTGCAGCCGCGCCATCTTCTACGAGGATGGACGCACCGTGTGGAGCGTGGCGCACGACGACGATCCCGGCGAGCCCTTCGACGTGCGCACGGAAGGCACGCTCCCGGCGGAGTACGCGGCGCTGCACGCGGAACTGATGGAGAAGCAGCGCCGGTCCGTGGAGGAGAACGAGAAGGTCGACTACCTGTACGACCTGCCGCTGCGCGTGGCCGGCGTGGTAACGGGATACGTGCCGCTGGAGAACGAGCCGGAGAACGCGTTCTTCGAGCTGGAGAAGGTCGAGCCCGCCCCGCCGGCCCCGGCCTCCACGCCGCCGGCCCCTGTCAGCCCACCCGAGCGTCCGTGGTGGAGATTCTGGTGATCCGCTCCTTTGGGTCCGCCAACAACCCAGCGCACGGGCTGGGGTCCGTGCACTCCGGCGACCAGGTTCTTCGGTCGGCGCCCTCCAGCACGGGAGGGATCTAGCCGGCGCCTCCCTGAATAGAAAGCAGGGCCAGGCTCGTGCGTGGAGGCGTGCCCCGTGCGAGCGCCCCCTCCGGGCTCGCGGAGCTCGCCCACCTTCCCCAAAAACCCTGGGGGAGGTTGTACGGCGCGGCTTTCATCCCACAGGGTGCGCGCAGCGCCGAATGACTCAGAATGACAGCACGGGTTAGTCGTCATACGGTGCGAACCCATCCGAAACGGAACCGGGGCCGATCCGCGTCGCGCGATCAGCCCCGGTTCTTCTTGTCGTGCCCTCGGCCCTTGCCCCGCTCCTCCCCGCGTCCTCGGCCCCTGCCCCGGTCGTCGTTGCCGCGCCCCTGCGGCGCGCGCGCGATCGGCACGGCAGGGGCGGGCGCGGCCGCGGTGGATGAGGATCCGCCGCCGCCTCCATCCGTCCCGTCGCCGTGCAGGGGCGGCGGGCTGGCGATCCGCACGCGCGACGCGGCCGAGAGCGCGTCCCCGTCCGCGCCGGAATCCGCATCCGCCGCCGCGCCGCCGATGCGGACGGGCATGGTGATGCGGGTGGCGACGACGTAGCCCTCGTCCGCGCGGCCCTCCACGCGGATGGAATCGCCGGGGCGCAGGTTGACGGCGTCCGCGCCGCCGCCGTCCGTCCCCACCACCTCCGTGGCCATGCCCACGACCACGCGCAGGTCCGGCATGCGCGCGTCCGCCGGGCGCACCAGCAGCGCGCCGATGTCCGACGACCAGGCCAGCACGGCGCCTTCCACGTCCACCTCGCGGGGGATGCGGCCCGCGGGCGCCAGGCGCATGCCGTTGACCGTCACCACGTCGGCGCCGTCCAGCTCGATGGAGCGTGGAAAGGCGTAGCGCGTGTCGCCGTCCACCCGCAGCCCCTCCAGCCGCAGCCGCGCGCCGTCCGGCAGGCCGGAGACGTTGAGCACGGCCGCCGTGTCGCCGCCGCGTATAAGGCGCAGGCTCACGGGGCCGGGCGTGAGGTCCGCCAGGCGAAAGCCGCTGCTGTCCGCGCGCTCGCCGCGCTCGGACTCCACCACCCACACGCCGTCCGCCGCCAGCCCCGGGCCGAACGTGCCCTCCACGACCGCGCCGTCCGCGCCGCCGCCGCACGCCGCCAGGACGAGGGCCGGTATCAGGATCCGCATCCGCATGGCGCGCGACGGGGGCAGGGATCGTACCAGCGAGAAGAAGTACCAAGTGCCAAGTACCAAGTGCCAAGGAACGGATTCACGGAATCTCCTGCTTGGCACTTGGCACTAGGCACTTGGTACTTCGGTTTCAGTATGTCTTGCCCCGCACGGGCGGCCGGCTCAGCACCAGGTGGTACGCCTGCACCAGGTCGCGCTCGAAGCCGTCCACGCACCCCCACAGGTACAGCTTGAACAGGCGGTAGCCCTCGCTGCCCCCGCCCGCCTCGGCCCGGGCGCGGTTGCGCTCCAGATTCAAGGCCCAGTGCCGCGCCGTGAGCCCGTAGTTCACCCGGTCGTTGATCACCATCTCCGCCTCGAACACGGAGGTGGAGATGGCCTCCAGGTACTCGTGCAGGCACAGCAGCCGGCCGTTGCCGCGGTAGATGTGCTTTTCCAGGAACGTGCTGATCTCCCACCGCTGGCGGCTGGCGCTGGCGTCCAGGTACACCTTGCCGCCCGCCTTGAGCAGCCGGTCGTAGTGCGCCAGCGTGCGGGCGTAGTCCGGCAGGTGCTCCGTCACGCCCAGGTTGACGATGGCGTCGTACGGCTGGGCGGGCACGTGCTCGAAGAAGTGCTCCATCCGCACCTCGCACGGCAGCTTCTGGCTCTCGATGAGCCGCGTGATGAAGCTGCGCGACACCTCGCTGATGGTGATGGAGGTGACGTGAATGCCCCGCTGGCCCGCGAACTCCGTCATGGCGCCCCACCCGCCGCCGATGTCCAGGATGCGGTCGCCCGGCTTGGCGCCCACGGAGTCCAGCGCGAACTGCAGCTTGCGCGAGACGGCGTCCTCCAGCGACTCGTCGGGATGCGCGAAGAAGCCGTGCGAGTAGCAGCGGTGCCGCGTGTCCAGGAAGGACAGGTAGAAGTCGTCGCTGCGGTCGTAGTGGGCGGGGACGGCGTCGCGGTCCGCGGCCACCTGCCCCCGCAGCAGCGGCTTTACGAACCGCATGAGGAACTGCAGGGGATGCTTGTCGGAGAACGACGTGCGCAGGGGCAGCACCTGCATCAGGTCGCCCTCCACGTCCAGGTCGTTGCGGACGTACGCCTCGGCCACGGCCGTCAGGTCCATCGACGCCAGGGCCCGCATCCCCGCCTGGTTGCGCACCACCAGCGTGGCCGCCGGCTCCCCCTGGCCAAACAATCGCAGCGGCCCGTCGTCCGTCTTGAGCGCCAGCGTGGCGCGTCCCTCGTGCGGCACCCGGTTGTAGCGTTCCTGCAGCCCATCCACCACGCGTTCCAGGATCCCCTGCATCGTGCTTCCTCCCTGCGGTTGGGACGGAATGCGGCACCGTGCATCGGCAGAACGCCCCCAGGGCGCCGCGCGGATCGCCGCGCCCGGACGGACGTCTTCCCGGGCGGCGCAGCGACAAGATAACGGACGCGGCCTGCTACGGGAGGGGCCGGGCGCGGCGGACGTGGATCGTCTTGTGGACGACGGCGTGCACGGTGCCCTCCGCGTCGGCCAGCTCCACCGTGTAGACGCGCTCCACGGACGCCTCGCGGGTGAGCGCGTCGCGGATGGCGTCCAGCTCGGCGTCGTCCAGCACGAAGCGGGCAAAGAGCGTCGTCCGGCCGGGGCGGCGAAAGCGGATGGACGCCTCCTTGTCCCAGACCACGTAGCCCGGGCCCAGGGTGCGGATGAGCATCAGCATGTACACGGGGTCCACCGCGCCGAACATGCTGCCGCCAAAGAGGGTGCCCACGTAGTTGCGCGTGCGCCAGGTGAGGGGGACGCGGATGCGGATCTCGCGGAAGTCGCGGGCGATGTAGTCGATGCGCGCGCCCGTTCCCCGGTACGCGGGAAACCAGTTGAACCCCCAGCGCAGCACCCGCGTGCGGATGGACTCGGACATAGGCGGCCCCGGGTCAGCGGATCACAGGTGCTCCAGGCACCAGTCGTGGACGTGCGCCATCCCCCGCTCCAGGTCTTCCAGGAACGCCGCCCCGCCGGGTGCGCGCGGGTCGGGAAGGCGCAGCTTGGCCGTGCGGAGGGGCCGCGCGTGGTCCTCCACCATGTCGCGGGCGCGGCTGCTGGCCACGTACGCGCTCCAGCCTTCGGCCTCCGCCGCGTCGGCCCACGCCAGGACGTCCGCGAGGAACGCGAAGATCAGGGACCAATGGCGCCAGGGCGGCACATCCGGCCCCCGCGTGGCCGCCGCGCCACGCAGCCCCAGCACGCCGGCCCACGCGCGGTGGTCCGCGCAGTACGCCGCCGGCGAGGCCCCGTCCACGCGATGCGCGAAGCCGCCCAGCACCATCTCCTCCGCCGCCGCCCGTACGGCGCTCAGGGAGTAGCCGGTCGCTCCCGCCATGGCGCTCACAGACGCCTCCGCGCCGCGCAGGGCCAGCAGAAACGCCAGCAGGTCCGCGCGCATCCCCCCGCCAAAGCCCGCCCGCAGCCGCAGCACGAGCGCGGGCGGCTCCGCCAGGCGCGGCGCGCCCACGGACTTGCGCCGGCCCGGTGCGTCCTCGCCCGCGGGTTCCTCCGCGTGCGAGCGCCAGCGCCGGTCACCGGCCTGCGCCGCCACCCGCGCCACCACGGCGATCCCCTCGCGCGTGGCGGCGGGGAACGACTCCACGAGCGCGAGCGTCCGCTGCACGCTCAGCAGGGGCGACGCGGCGCGCACCCATCCCATCACCACGTCGTCCAGGCGCCGCTCGCGGCCGCGCAGAGCCAGGGACAGCAGCAGCAGGGCCTCGGGATCGACCAGGGAACGGGCGCGCGGACCGGCGGGCACGGCGATGGTCGCGAGCGCGCTCCACTGCGCCCACGCCACGGCCGCGCCCGTGCGCAGCACCTGATCGCGGATTCTACGGATGACTGCGTCGGGCACGTACGGGGGCGCGAGAGGAGGCGAGACGGGAAAATGAAATTCCGCGGAAGTGAAAATAATGTTCCTTCGCCTCGCGTTGTAGCGTCAGGCGGAACCTTCACCGCGTGCGGTCGCCGTGGGGTCCGGCAGGGCGGGCGCGGGGTCCAGGGGCGGCAGGGAGTCCGTCTCGCCCAGGCGCTGCACGAAGACGTCGCGGGTGCGGGTCATCAGCGCGTCCACCGACACGCCCTGCGCGGGGACGGCCGGCTCGAAGTAGACGTGGATGGTGGCCGGGCGCACCACGAAGGTGTCCGGCCGCATGATGTCGAAGCTCCCCGTGACGATGGTGGGGATGATGGGGATCCCCGTCTCGGCCGCGAGGACGAACGCGCCCTTCTTGAACGGCAGCAGCCGCCCCGTCCGCGAGCGCGTGCCCTCGGCAAAGATGACGACGACGCTCTTTTGCTGGCGCATCTGCTCGCCCGCCTTGCGCAGGGAGCGCGCGGCGCTCTCCCGGTTGGTGCGGTCGATGGAGATGTGCCCCGCCACCCGCCACGCCAGCCCGAACACCGGGATCTTCTCCAGCTCCTTCTTGGCGACGAAGTGGTAGTCCACGGGCAGCCTGGCGGCGATGGCGAAGATGTCGAACCATGAGACGTGGTTGGCCACCAGGATGAACGGCTGTCCGGGCGTGACGTTCTCCAGTCCGTGCAGCACGGCGTTGGAGCCGCTGGACCACAGCGCCACCTGCGCCCAGCGGCGCGTCATGCGCACGTACACCGGCCCGCGGATGCCGAACAGGGCCATGACGATGGCCGCCCCGCCGATGGCGAGCGTCCCCCAGAAGATCCAGAAGATCATCCAGAGGGCCCGCAGCACGCCCAGGATCACGTGTCGCCTCCAAAGTGTTGCCAGCCGCTGATGCCGGGGGACGTGCGCCGTCCCTCCGCGTCCACGAACCACACGCCGTCGCCCCCGCCCAGGCGCCCCACGCACGACAGCCGGATGCCGAACGTGCGCCGGAACGCCGCCGCGTGGGGCTCCACCGCGCCCACGGGGGCCGTGAAGCACAGCTCGTAGTCCTCGCCGCCGCCCAGGGCCAGCCGCAGCATCTGCCCCCGCGCGCGCCGCCGGGCCGCCGGGTGCACGGGGAGGAGCTCCGGCACCAGCAGCACGGCCACGCCGCTGGCGGCCGCGATGTGGCAGGCGTCGCCCGCGAGCCCGTCGGACAGGTCCACGGCCGCGTTCAGCAGGCCGCGGCCCAGCAGCCACTGCGCCTCGCGCACGCGGGGGATGGGCCGGGCAAAGCGCTCGCGGGCCTCGGCGGCGGGGGCCTTGCCCGCCAGCAGCGCCTCGATGCACGCCGCCGATCCGCCCAGCTCGCCCGTGACCCACACCTCGTCGCCGTGGCGGGCGCCGGAGCGCAGCACGGGCCGCGGCGCCTCGCCCACGACGGTGACGTCGATCACCATCGGCCCCGGCGAGCGGGTGAGGTCGCCCCCCAGGAGAATGCCGCCCGCGTGCTCGGCGGCCTCGCGGCATCCCTCCATCACCTGGACGGCAAAGTCGCCCGTGTCGGCCGCCGGCGCGGCGAGGGAGACCAGGATCCCGATGGGCCGCGCGGCCACGGCGGCCAGGTCGCTGAGGGCGGCCGCCGCCGCGCGCCAGCCGATCTCGCGGGGTGCCAGCCAGTCGCGGCGAAAGTGCACGCCCTCCACGCTCATGTCGGTGGAGAGGGCGATGCCGTTGCCGGCGACGACGGCGCAGTCGTCGCCGGGGCCCACGCGTACGTCGGCCCGCGCGCCGTCCGCCGCGCTGCCTGCCAGGAAGCGGCGGATGAGGTCGAACTCCGGCCCCGGCCCCAGGTGCACCGGGCCGGCTTCGGCGTGTCGCGGGGGGCGGTCGGCGGGGTCCTCGGCGCGCATGCGCAGGAACATACTGCGAGGAGTGCGAAAGTGCGAAAGTGCGAAAGTGCGTGAGTGCGTGAGTGCGGAAGTGGATCACCGGGCGGGCGAGGGGGGAGAACGACGGGCGGAGTCCGCGCACCAGGAGCGAATGAATTCGCCGCTGGAAAGGCACGAAGTCCGCCTGCGCGGACTGCACCGCACCCTCCCTGCCGTGGAGCACGCCTCCCATCGGGTGATGGCCCCCGTGTGCGGTTGAAGCCCTGTTCGCAGAGCGCGTCGGCGCGAGACAGGGCTTATGGCTGTCCCAGCGGCGGGTTTACCCGCTCAGGCTGGATCGCCGCCTCTCGTCTCGATGCTCACCCTGCTCTCCAATCCACTCCCGCACTCACGCACGAACGCACTCACGCACTTCCTTGACAGTCCTTGTCTCCGCTTCTAGTGTACTGGTGTGCCTAGTACACCAACACGGATCATACACCTGTGCTGATCAACCTCGATCCCGCCGACGAGCGGCCGCTGTACCAGCAGATCGTGGACGAGGTGCGGCGCGGCCTCGTCCTGGGCACGCTGGCGCCCCAGGCCCCACTGCCGTCCGTGCGCGCGCTCGCGGCGGAGCTGCGCATCAACCCCAACACCGTCCAGCAGGCGTACCGCGAGCTGGAGCGGGCGGGGATCATCTACACGCGCCGCGGGCAGGGCACCTTCGTCGCCGAGCCGGGCGCCGGCGAGCGCGACCAGCTGCTGCGCGACGTGGCGGACCGCGCCCTTCGCGACGCGCGTCGCTACGGCATCGAGCCCCACGAGCTGGCCGAGGCCATCCTCCGCGCCGGCGACCTTCATCCATCCACCCCTTCAACCGCAGGGCTGTCATGAGCTTCCCCACCCTTCCCACCCGCCTGGACGGCGCGGAGCTGGCCGTGGAGACGCGCGCCGTCTTCAAGCATTATCCGCCATCCACCACGGCCCTGAACGGGCTGGACCTGCAGGTGCCCGCCGGCGCCGTGTACGTGCTCGTGGGGCCCAACGGCGCCGGCAAGAGCACGGCGATGCGCCTGCTGCTGGACGTGGTCCGCGCGGACCGCGGCACGGCGACGGTCCTGGGCATCGACACGGCCCGGCAGCCGGCGCTGGCGCGGGCGCAGATCGGCTACGTGCCGGAAGTGGTGGACACGGCGTACGGGTGGCTCACCGTGCGCGGCCTTCTCAAGCACCACGCCGCCTTTTACGACGCGTGGGACTGGGGATACGCCGACGCACTCTGCCGCCGGCTGGGGCTGCGGCCGGGCGAGCGGTTTCGCGCGCTGTCCAAGGGCGGCGCGCGGGCCGTGGCCCTGGTGACGGCGCTGGCCCACCGCCCGCCCGTGCTGCTGCTGGACGAACCGGCGGACGGACTGGACCCGCTGGCCCGCGAGGAGCTGGCGGCCATCCTGGTGGAGCACATCACCCACGCGCCTACGACGGTGCTGTGGAGCACGCACCACGTCCACGAGGCGGACCGGCTGGCGGACCACGTGGGCGTGCTGCGGGGCGGCCGGCTGCTGCTGCAGGCGCCCGTGGACGCCGTGCGCGGCGGCCTTCGCCGCTACCGCGCGGAGGTGCCGGACGGGTGGACGGGCGCGCCGGGGCTCAATGGCGACGTGCTCGTGCGGGCACAGGCCGGCCGCGAGATCACCTGGACGGTGTGGGGCGAGGAGCGGTCCGTGGCCGAGCGGCTGTCCGCCTCCGGCGCCGTCGTGCGCGAGGCCGGCCGCCTGTCGCTGGAAGACGCCGCGCTGGCGCTGCTGCGCGCCGGGAGCGCCGCATGAGCGCCCCCGCACTGCGCGCGCCCGCGTCGGCGCTGCGCGTGGCCGCGGCGGAGGCGAGGGCGCTGCTGGCCTCACGCGGGCTCGTCCTGCTGACCGCCGCCGTCGTCGCGCTGTCCGTGATGCCGTCCCGGGCCGAGCACCCGTTTCCCTGGGCGCCCGTGGCGAACCTCCTGCAAATCATGATTATCCTCCCGCTCCTTCACTGGCGAGGGGCGGGCGCGGCGCGGGGCCTAGATACGGCGACGCCCATCGGGTCAATGCGGTACGAACTCATCCGGTTCGGCGTGGGCGCGGGGGCGGCGCTCGCGGTGCTGGTGACGGTGGCGCTGGCGCACGCCTGGACGGTGATCCCGGACCTGGATCCGCGGGCGCTCGATACCCTGCCTTTTGGCTACGCGGCCGCGCTCGTCATCCGGGGGCTGGCCTACTACGGGTTCGGGAGCCTCGCCGTGCTGCGGGGCCGCGGGCAGGGGCTGGGTCCCGTGCTGCTGGGGACGGTCGTGGTGGTGACGGTCGTACAGGTGGCCGGTCGGGTGGGGACGCAGACCGGCTGGTACACGCATAGCCAGCCCCCGGGCCAGCCGCCCGTCGTCGCGGGCTACACGGCGTCGCTTACTCTCGGGGCTGCCCTAGCGGAGTTGGCCGCCGCCGTCGCCGCCGTGTGCGTGCTCGCCTGGTACGGAGCCAGGGAGCGGAATCGCCCGCGCCTGCCCTGGCTCTCCGGAATCGAGACGATGGCATCGCCCCGGGCGACGCCGGATGCGCGCGTGCGTGCGCTACCCCGCAGGCCCGTGTCGGTGCTGAAAGTGGCGGCGCGGCAGTTCATGGCGCACGCGCCGCGGATGATGTTGTGGCCCATGTTCGCGATCGTGACCACGGCCGGATCCCTGGTGAGCAGCATCCGCTACGATCGGCCGTGGCTGGGACAATTTTCCCAGGTGGGCAGCTTCGTCTTCCTGGTGGCCGCATTCTTCTGGCCCCTGCTGGCGCGGGGCAGCGGGCGTGGCGAGGACTGGGAGCAGGCGCTACCGGCGGGCATCCTGGCGCAGCGCGTCCTGCAATGGGGGGTGGGGCTCGCATGGCTACAGCTCTGGACGGTGCTGCTGGTGGCGGACCACATCGCAGGCGAGCGGGCACGGGGGGCCTCCGTCGACGCGTGGGAGCTCCTGCAGCTGCCGGTTGCGTTCCTGGCCTTCTACTGCCTGGGCACGCTCCCGGCGATGATCCGCAGGCATACCGTCGGCTGGAGCATTGTGGGGTGGATGATCGTCATGTCGTCGCTCAGCCGCGCCCACAATCTCGGAATTCACCCGGGCGCCCTGTCCCCCCTTCACCTCTTTGCGACCGTGCTGGACGATGACGCCGCATGGTCCCCCGCCGCGGCACTCCTCTGGACCCCGGTGCTCGTGGCGCTGGCCCTGCTGGCCATCTACCTGCGCGTGCGCTGGGACCGCCGCCCGCCCGCGCTCCCCCGCGTGCCGATGCGCCGCGTCCTGACATCGCGGAGCTGAATCCCCATGCGAGGTCCGCGGAGTCGGCGGGAAGCCCCACCCGTCGGTCCCGTGGCTCCCGCGTGAGCCTCCTTTCCTCCGCCCGCAGGGGAGCGGGCGTGCGCGAAAACAGGCGTGGGCGGCTGTGCAGGAAGATTGACCCGCGGTCCGGATCGGACGACCTTCTTCGTGGGCGGTCCGACGCGCGGCGGCTGGACCGCCTCCCTTCCCCATCCTCCCTTCGAAAGGGGCTCCGCCATGCGCAAGCTGAAGCTGAAGGTCGATGATCTCCAGGTCGATTCGTTCGCGACCGCGCCCGTCTCCGCGGAAGGCGGGACGGTGCGTGGATGGGCGGTGACGCCGGACGTCCGCATCCCGCCCACCGACGGCTGTCCTCCGGACGGGGGCGCCACGGCGGGCACCTGCATCGGGCCCACCTACTGCTGCGGCGCCACCGGCCCGACGAACCCGGTGTGCATTGGCCCCACGTACTGCTGCAACCCCACCGCGAACACGGGCTGCTGCCCGCCGCCCACCGGCACCTGTCCCGGTACGGCGTACGTAAACACCTGCAACCTGTCCTGCTACCCGGCGGACTGCATTCCCTGATCGAGGGCCGCACGCAGCATGAGCCCAGCATGGGCCTCTGCTGCAATCCCCGAACGCCGAAAGTGCGAGAGCGCCACTTTCGCACTCTCGCACTTTCGCACTCTCGCACTTGCCGTTCAGTACGCCGGCGGATCGCTCGCGGGGAAGCTCTCCTGCGAGCCCTCGGCCACCTTGGACTCGTCGTCCGTCACGCGGTGCGTAACGGGCGCGGGGGCGGCCGACTCCACCGCCTCGGGCGTCTCGCGGCCGTTGAGCAGCTGCCGCAGCACGTACTGCAGGATGCCGCCGTGGCGGTAGTACAGCACCTCCTGCGGCGTGTCGATGCGCACGTGGGCGCGGAACTCCTTCGTCGCGCCATCCTCGCCCGCGGCGCGGACGGTGACCTCGCGCGTCTTGAGGTTGCTGCCGATCACCTCCGTCACGCCCACGACGTCGAACGTCTCGCGGCCGGACAGCCCCAGCGACTCCACGTTCTCGCCCGGCATGAACTGCAGGGGCAGGATGCCCATCCCCACCAGGTTGCTGCGGTGGATGCGCTCGTAGCTCTCCGCGATCACGGCCTTGATGCCCTGCAGGTACGGGCCCTTGGCCGCCCAGTCGCGCGACGAGCCGCTGCCGTACTCCTTGCCGGCCAGCACCATCAGCGGCGTGCCGTCCTGCTGGTAGCGCATGGCGGCGTCGTAGATGGTCGTGATCTCGTCCTGGGGGAAGTACGTCGTAAAGCCGCCTTCCGTCCCCGGCGCCAGCTGGTTGCGGATGCGCACGTTGGCGAACGTGCCCCGGATCATCACCTCGTGGTTGCCGCGGCGGGCGCCGTACGAGTTGAAGTCCTTGGGATCCACCCCGTGCTGCACCAGGTACTTGCCGGCCGGCGAGTCCTTCTTGATGCTGCCCGCGGGGCTGATGTGGTCCGTCGTCACGCTGTCGCCCAGCACGGCCACGGCCCGCGCCGCCGTGATGTCCGTCACCGACTCCGGCGCCTGGCGGCCCATGTTCTCGAAGTACGGCGGCTGGCGTACGTACGTGCTGTCATCCGCCCACTCGAAGCGGTCGCCCGCGGGAACGGGCATGCTCTTCCAGCGGTCGTCGCCCTCGAACACGGCGCCGTAGCTGCGGGCGTACATGGCGCTATCGATGGACGCCTGCACGGCCGACGCCACTTCCAGGTTGGTGGGCCAGATGTCCTTCAGGAACACCGACCGGCCCTCAGCGTCCTCCCCGATGGGCTCGTTGTACGGGTCCCAGTCGATGCGCCCGGCGATGGCGTAGGCCACCACGAGCGGCGGCGACATGAGGAAGTTGGCCCGCACGTCGGAGTTGATGCGCCCCTCGAAGTTGCGGTTGCCCGAGAGCACCGAGCAGGCAACGAGGCCGCGGTCCTGGATCTCCTTGCTGATCTCCTCCGGCAGCGGCCCCGAGTTGCCGATGCACGTGGTGCAGCCGTAGCCCACCACGTTGAAGCCCAGCGCCTCCAGGTACGGCAGCGTGCCGCTCTTCTCGTAGTACTCCGTCACCACCTTGCTGCCCGGCGCCAGCGACGTCTTGACCCACGGCTTGCGGCTCAGCCCGTGCTCGCGCGCCTTCTTCGCGAGCAGGCCGGCCGCCATCATCACCGACGGGTTGCTGGTGTTGGTGCAGCTGGTGATGGCCGCGATGACGACGGAGCCGTGGTCAATGCCCTCCTCCACGCTCTGCGGCGACGCCTCGGCGGCCGCCTGCGACGCGTCGGCCGCGCCCGAGCCCTCGCCCCACACGCCCGCGTCGCCGTCGGCCTTGTGCTCCAGGCCGATGGCCGCCGCGTCCTTCACCCCCGCCTTGGCCGCCCCGCCGGACGGGATGAGCGACGGCAGGGCCTGCGCGAACGCCTTCTTCACGTCCGACAGGTTGATGCGGTCCTGCGGACGGCGCGGGCCGGCCACGCTGGGCTGCACCGTGTTCAGGTCCAGCGTGAGCGTGTCCGTGAAGACCGGCTCGGGGCTGTCGGCCGAGTGGAAGAGGCCCTGCTCCTTCATGTAGGCCTCCACCAGCGCGATGCGCTCCTCCGGCCGCCCCGTGAAGCGCAGGTAGTCCAGCGTCACCTGGTCCGGCGGAAAGATGGCGCACGTGGCGCCGTACTCCGGCGACATGTTGCCGATGGTGGCGCGGTCCGCCAGGGCCAGCGAGGCGATGCCGGGGCCGTAGAACTCCACGAACTTGCCCACGACGCCCTTCTTGCGCAGCATCTCCGTCACCGTGAGCACCAGGTCCGTGGCCGTGGCGCCCTCCGGCAGCTCGCCCTCCAGCCGGAAGCCGATGACCTCGGGGATGAGCATCGAGATCGGCTGGCCCAGCATGGCCGCCTCGGCCTCGATGCCGCCCACGCCCCAGGCCAGGATGCCCAGGCCGTTCACCATGGGCGTGTGGCTGTCCGTGCCCACGCAGGTATCGGGGTACGCCAGCGGCATCCCCTCGTCGCGCGCCAGGTTGGGGTTCTCGTCCGTGGAAAAGACGACGCGCGACAGGTACTCCAGGTTCACCTGGTGCACGATGCCCGTGTTGGGCGGCACCACCTGGAAGTTCTGGAACGCCTGCTGGCCCCAGCGCAGGAACGCGTAGCGCTCGGCGTTGCGCTGGTAGTCCAGCTCCACGTTCTGCTCGAACGCCTCGGCCGTGCCAAAGGCGTCCACCTGGATGGAGTGGTCGATCACCAGCTCCACCGGCTGCAGCGGGTTGATCTTGCCCGGGTCGCCGCCCAGCTCGGCCATGGCGTCGCGCATGGCCGCAAGGTCGACGACGCAGGGCACGCCCGTAAAGTCCTGCAGCACCACGCGCGCGGGCGTGTAGGCGATCTCGCGGTCGGGCGGGCTGGCGGGATCCCACCGGGCCAGGGCGAGGATGTCGTCGCGGGTGACCGTGACGCCGTCCTCCAGGCGCAGCAGGTTCTCCAATAGGATGCGAAGGCTGTACGGCAGGCGGGCGACGTCCACCCCCTCGCGGTTCAGCGCGTCCAGGCGAAAGATGCGGTACTCGCGGCCGCCCACGCTCAACGTGGAGCGTGCGCCGAAGCTGTTGCTCATCAACGGTCTCCTGTCCTGGCGAAGAGATATCCGGGCGCCCCGCCGCCCACCCGTCACGTACCCCCGTCACCGGTGCGTCGGGGCGCCGGCCGGGCGACAGTTTAGCCCATCGCGCCCCTGCCCGAAAGCCGTGGCCGCGCGGCTGCAAGCCGGGTTCCACCGCGCGGGGCAGCGGCCGTTCCGAAGGGTGGACGTGGACGGGCGGGGCGGATGCGCGAACGGGGCGAATCCGTTATCGTTCGGCATCAACCCAAACGCACCAGACGCACCAGACGGATAGACGATGAGCCGCGAAGTGATCCTGATCGGGGACAAGGTCCTCATCAAGCCCGAGGAGGAGAACCAGAAGACGGCCTCGGGGCTGTACCTGCCGCAGGGCGTGCAGCAAAAGGACGAGGTGATGACGGGCACGGTGGTCAACACGGGTCCTGGCTATCCCCTGGGCGAGGCCGCGTCCGAGGGCGAGCCCTGGTCCGGCCGCACGCGCATGGAGCTGCGGTACGTGCCCCTGCAGGCGCAAAAGGGCGACGTGGCCATCTTTCTCAAGGCCCCGGCCGTGGAGGTGGAGATCGACGGCAGCAAGTACCAGATCGTCCCCCACAACGCTATCCTGCTCCTCATCCGCGACAGCCTCCCCCTGCCCCTCCCCTGAGGAGGGCGGTTGGCGGTGGATGCGGATCAGGGATAGGAATAGAAGCAGAGGGCAGAGGCAGAAGCCGAGGGAAGAAGGCACAGGGCAAAAGCAGAAGCACCGGGCCAGAGGCAAAAGCACCGAGCAGAGGCAGATGAACGGCTGAAGACCCAGCGCGGTAGAGGGCAGCGGACGGTAGTCGGCCCCCGTCCCGGCGGTTGAATGCCGGTTGCGGATCTGCAGCGGGCGGCGCGGCCCCAGCCGCGGCGAATGATGGCCTGCGGATCTGAATCGGTATTCGCGGCGCCCCAGCCACGGCGAATGAATTCGCGGCTATGACGACGTGATGTCGGCCTGCGCCGACGGCTCCTGCCGCACACCGTCTCTGTGCACCCGGGGCAGCCTTCGAGCCATCGAAGGCTGCCCCGGTGTACATGGCGCCGCCCGTGCTCGGGCAGTCCGCGCAGGCGGACTTCGTGCCTTTCCAGCGGCGAATTCATTCGCTCCGGCTGGGGGACGACCTCGCGCCCCGTCAGCCCTCGTCGCCCGTGCAGTACGCGGGGACGCAGGTGCCGTTGCACGACAGCCCGCACGTGTCCTGGCAGGTATCCAGGCACGTCCACTCGCCGGAGTAGCAGATCACCGGGTAGCACGTGTTGGGATCGGACGCGTTGGCGCGGACGGTGCCGCGGCGTCCGGCCGGCGCGGGCGCGGGCTGAAACGAGGCGACGGTCAGGTCTTCAATGCGCAGCGTGAGCTTCATGGCAGCCTCTCGGTCCGGGGGAGATGCGATGATGCCGATCGCCGGATCGCGATCGGGGAAGGCATCCAAGGAATGCGTCCGCCCCGGATGCCGATCAAGGGAGCGGCGAATACGATTCCATTAGCACCCGCGCCATTCGTCCCCGGGACGAAGGGACGAACCGTATTCGCCGAACGCAAACCGGCCGCCCGCCCCGACCTGGGGCGAGCGGCCGATGTTCATCCGCCGAATCCGAATCCGTCCACTTACCGCGCGGCCTTGGCCTCGTGCTCCGCGGCGGCGAGGGTGGCGCAGGCGTGCTCCTCAAAGCCGCGCGGCTCGATCTGGATGGTCAGGTGGTGCAGGCCAAATCGGTCGTGCAGCATGCAGTGCAGGTCCGCCAGGATCTCGCCCGACGCGCGGCGCTCCACGCGGTCGCCCACCACCACGTGGCCGCTCATGGCCTCCATCCCGCTCGTGATGGTCCACACGTGCAGGTCGTGCACCTCCTCCACGCCCTCCACCTCCATCATCGCCCCGCGCACGGCCACGAGGTCGATGTGCCCCGGCGTGCCTTCCAGCAGCACGTTCACGCTCTCGCGCAGCAGGTGCCACGACGAGTACAGCACCAGCAGCGAGATGGCCACGGAGACGGCCGGGTCCGCCCACGTCCAGCCGAACCACCACACCGCCAGGCCGCCCAGGATGGCGCCCACGCTGCCCAGCGCGTCCGTCAGCATGTGCAGCCACGCGCCGCGGATGTTCAGGCTCTCGTCCTTGCCGCCGTGCAGAACGAACAGTCCCGCCACGTTCACGGCCAGCCCGCCGGCGGCGATGAGCATCACCGTCATCCCCGCGACCGGCTCCGGCGCGCGGAACCGCTCGTACGCCTCCACGAAGATGACGAGCGAGATGGCGATGAGCGTGGCGGCGTTGAACAGGGCGGCCAGGATCTCCGTGCGCAGCCAGCCGAAGGTGCGGCGCGGCGTGGCCGGCTTTTGCGCCATCCACATGGCAAACAGCGCCAGGGCCAGCGCGCCCACGTCGCTCAGCATGTGGCCGGCGTCGGCCAGCAGGGCCAGGGAGTTGGCCAGGAAGCCGCCCACGAACTCCGTGACCATGTACGCGGCGGCCAGCGCCAGCGTCCACTTCAGCCGGCGGCGGTTGGCGCCGGCCGCGTGGGAATGGCCATGTCCGTGCGAGTGTCCGTGGTGGTTGTGTCCGGCGCCCATCGGGTCGTGCGAGGTTGAGGTCCGTCAGGCCCTACACCGGCGCGCGGGCGAGGTGCCCATCCGCGGGTCCTTGGAGGTGTCGGAAGCCCGCCTCCGCGAGCTGCGTCATCCTGAGGAGCCGCCGCGCGATCCCGTCCGAGCGTGATCCATGGCGGCGACGAAGGATCTTGCCCGCGAAGCTCGGCCGCTGCCCTCGTGCACGATCGCCCGTCCCCGGGTTTCGCACACAAGATCCTTCGGTCGCGCCCAAAGTGCTGTGCGCCTTCGGGATGTGCGCGGGCGCTCCCTCAGGATGACGCTTGCGGGCGAAGCCGCGGATCAGCGGGCGAAGCGTAGGATCAGCGCGCGGCGGGCTTCGGCTCGGGCGGGAGAGGCTCGCCTGCGGGGACGCTGCCGCGGCGCAGTCCCCGAAGGATGAGGAAGATGCCGACGGCGATCATCGCAAGGCTCAGCGTCTGCCCCATGGTCAGCGGGCCCAGCACGGTGCCGACAGGGTCGCCGGCGTCCGTGAACTGGGCGTCCGGCTGGCGAAACAGCTCCATCAGGCTGCGCAGGATGCCGTACCCCAGCATGAACACGCCGCCGTACGTCCCCGGCGCCAGGTCGCGGCCCCGCCTGCGGTTCCACGCGTACAGCGCCCACAGCAGCAGCCCCAGCAGCACGCCCTCCGTCAGCCCCTCGTACAGCTGCGAGGGATGCCGCAGGGGCACCTGGCCGCGCACCTGGTCCCACAGGCCGCTCTCGTACGCCCGCTCGATCAGGATCTCGCGCTCGCGCAGGCCGCGGCCCTGGTTGGCGCCCGTGAGCCGGAGCGCCGTGGGGTCCGTGGGAAAGCGCATGGCCCACGGCACGGCGTCCGTCGTCACCCGGCCAAAGAGCTCGCCGTTGATGAAGTTGGCCATGCGCACCAGGAAGATTCCCGGCGTGACGGCGATGCACAGCCCGTCGCCCAGCCGCAGAAAGGGCACGCCGTGCTTGCGCGCCCACCACGCGCCGGCGGCCGTCGCGCCGATCAGGCCGCCGTGAAAGGCCAGGCCGCCCTCCCAGATGCGGATGATCCGCGCCGGGTTGGCGGCAAAGGCCGCGAAGTCGTAGAAGAAGATGTAGCCCAGCCGTCCGCCCACGATCACGCCCACGATCAGGGCGAAGATCAGGTCGCCGGCGTGGTCCGGCTGCATGGGGAGAAAGCCGCGGCGGGCCATGCGCCGCAGCAGCAGAAAGCCGGCCGTAAAGGCCAGCATGAACGCGATCCCGTACCACCGGATGGCCAGCGGCCCCGGAAGGTCCAGGGCCACGGGGTCGATCCGGGGGAACGGGATCTCGATAAGCCCCAGCATGGGGGCGAGGTGCGAAACCGGCACGAACACGGCGGGCCCGGGGCCCGGGCCTTAGCGGGGCGCGGTGCCGGCGCGGGCCAGCGCCTCCGTGATGCGCATCTCCACGACGGCCGCCTGCTGCGAGAGCGGCTCCGTCTCCGCCAGCACCTTGCGGTACGCCTCGGCGGCGCCCTTGTAGTTGCCGGCCAGCTCGTACTGCAGGGCGGCCTGGCCCAGCGCCTCGAACTTCTGGTAGCGCAGCTCGCCCTTGTCGGCCGCCAGCTCGTACGCCTTGATGGCCGCGTTGCGGTCGCCCATCTGCGCGTGCGCGCTGCCCAGCATCATGGCCGCCTGGGCCGCCAGGGGCGAGCGGCTGTTGGCCAGCTCGTTGAGCGAGGCGATGGCCGGACGCGGGTTGCCCGCGTTCAGCTGCGTCTCTGCGCGCATCAGGCGGGCCTCGTCGGCCTCCACCGTGCCGTCGTGGTTCTTGATGAAGTTGTCCAGCTGCGCCGCGCCCGCCGCCGTGGCGATGGCCGGGTTGGCGCGCAGGGCCAGCAGCGCCTCGGCGGCGGCGGCGTTGCGGCGCGCCTGCGTGGCCTTCCACACCAGCAGGCCGCCCACCACCACAATGGCCACCACCGAGATGGCGATGATCATGCGGGCGTTGCGCCTGGCCCACGCGGACAGCGCCGCGGCGCGCAGGGCCATGGCGTCGTCGGGATGCAGCGCGTGCGACGCGCGGGAACGGGCGACGGTGGACGACGACGATGCCATGCGAAGGTCCTCGGCGAGCTCTGGAGGAAGGGGCGCGTGCCGGCCGCCCCGGGCTGACGGAATGAAAAGCGGCGCGCACGCCGTCTCCCGGCGCGCGCGGAACGCGTAAAACTATCGTCTTGCTTGCACTTGTGTCAACCGCAGGCCCTCACCCGCTCGCTCAGGCTCGCACCCTCTCCCGCAAACTGCGCGGGAGAGGGAATAAACTTCAACGGGCATCCTGCCCTTGTTTCCCTGTCCCCTGTACCGCAGCTCATCCCGCACGAACGAAGGGGCGCGAGCCGAAGCCCGCGCCCCTCCCCCATCCACACCGCCCCACCCAGCCGAAAGCAGATCCCGGCGATGGCGGATCAGGCCATCATCTTGCGCACTTCTTCCGTCATGCGCGGCAGGATCTGGTGCAGGTCGCCCACGATGCCGTAGTCGGCCAGCTTGAAGATGGGCGCCTCGGGGTCCTTGTTGATGGCTACGATGTAGCGCGACGTGCGCATGCCGGCCAGGTGCTGGATGGCGCCCGAGATGCCCACGGCGATGTACAGCGTGGGGGCCACCGTCTTGCCCGTCTGCCCCACCTGCTCGCTGTGCGGGCGCCAGCCGGCGTCCACCACGGCGCGCGAGGCGCCCACGGCGCAGCGCCCGCCGAACGCGTCGGCCAGGTCCTCGATGAGCTTGAAGTTCTCGGGGCTGCCCAGGCCGCGGCCGCCGGCCACGATGATGGGGGCCTCGCCCACGTCCAGCTTGGCCGCGGCGCTCGCCTTGATCTCGCGCACGATGGCGCCGAAGTCCGCCTCGTTCACCGACACGTCCAGCGTCTGCACCTCGCCCGCCTTGGCGTTCTCGGTGGGGGTAAAGACGTTGGGGCGCAGCGAGATCACGGCCGGCGTGCCCGTGGGCGCCACCTGCGCGATGAGCTTGCCGGAGAACTCCGGCCGGGTGGCGACCACCGTGCCGCCCTGCACCTCCAGCCCCGTGCAGTCGCTGGCGTAGCCCACGCCCAGGCGGGCGGCCACGCGCGGCGCCAGGTCCTTGCCCAGCGACGACGCCGGGAAGAGCGCGGCGTCGCAGCCGTGCTCCTTGATGAAGTTCACGATCACCGTCGTGAAGCCCTCGGCGGAGTACTTGCCGAAGGCGTCGGCCTCGCCCACGAACACCTTGTCGGCGCCGTAGCGGCCCAGCTCGCCCGCGGCGGCGCCCGCACCCGTGCCGCCCAGGACGACGGCGTGCACCTCGGTGCCCAGGGCGTCGGCCAGCTGGCGGGCGGCGGTCACCGTCTCGTGGGCCCCCTTGCGGATCTCGCCGTCGCGCGTCTCCGCGAACGCGAAAATGCCTGGCATGGTCGGATTTCCTCTCAGGCCTGTGATTGTAGGGAATAGGTAATAGGGAATAGGGAATAGCTAGATGGAACCGCGGGTGGGCCGGCGTTGTCGCGCCGTTGCCGTTGCCCGCTATTCCCTATTCCCTGTTCCCTATTCCCTGCCGTTCAGATGACCTTCGCCTCTTCGCGCAGCAGCTTGAGCAGCGCGGGCACGGCGTCGGGGCCCTCGCCCACGATGCGGCCGGCCTGACGCTCGGCGGGGGCGCTGAGCTTGCGCACCGTGATCCCCGCGTCGCCGGCGGACACCGCCTTTTCCTCCAGCGGCTTCTTCTTGGCCGCCATGATCCCCTTGAGCGACGCGTAGCGCGGCTCGTAGGCACCCTTGGTGAGCGTCAGCGCGCACGGCGTCTTGAGCTCCACCACCTCGTGGCCGCCCTCGATCTCGCGGTGCGCCGTGACCTTGCCGCCCTCCACCGAGAACTCCGTGACGGCGGTGGCCGCCGGAAGGCCCAGCAGCTCGGCCGTCATGGGCCCCACGGCCTGCAGGTCGTCGTCGATGGCCTTCATCCCGAAGAGCAGCAGGTCGAACTCGCGGCCCTTGAGCTCGTCGGCCAGCACGCGCGCCACGGCCAGCCCCTCGGGCTTGCCGTCCGTCTTGAGCAGCACGCCCGCGTCGGCGCCCATGGCCAGCGCCGTGCGCAGCGTCTCGGCGCTGGAACTGTCGCCCACGCTCACGACCGTCACGTCACCGGCGCCGGCCGCTTCCTTGTGCTTGAGCGCGGCCTCGACGGCGAACTCGTCGTAGGGATTCAGGATGAACTTTGCCCCGGCCGCCTCCACGGACGTTCCGTCGGCCGCAACGCGGACGCGCGCCTCGGTGTCCGGGACGCGCTTTACGCACACGATGCTCTTCACGCGCATCTCCCTTGGCTCGGTTGGTTCCTCGGTCCGCCCGGCGGCACCGAAGCCCGGGAGTATATCGTGCCCGTCACGGCTCGGCAACCCATTTTTGCGAGGAATTTCGCGGGTGATCCGCGTTCGGATGTTCGTTCGAAAGGTCTGAACGGCGGGTTGCGGGGGACAGGTTA
>NZ_DASURI010000433.1:0-6437 GCF_036280135.1 Longimicrobium sp. | reverse complement strand
CCTCCGCGGGCGAGACACACCCGGCCCAATCCGCAGGATCCGGCGCCCGCACCTGGTCTCCTCTCTCCGCGAGGAACGAGCGGGGAGAGGCCGGGAGAGGGGCGGGCTGCTCTCGGCGCGAGCGATGCGGATGCGGGGATGAAGTCTCCATCCCCGCATCCCGCGATCCCGTCACTCCCCCCGCGTCTCGCCGCGGCGGGTCCAGATCACGATGGTCCCGCATCCCACCCAGCGGGTCACGAACTCGGCGGGGGTGTCGGACTCGCCGCGATAGATCTCGATCCCCTCCACCTCCGACGGCTGAACGTAGTCATCGATGGCTTGGTCCTGGCGCGGGCTTCCGCGAAACGGGCCGCCCATGGACGGCTGGCTCACCAGCATCCCGTCCACGAAGAATACCACCGTGCACCGGTCGCCGCTGCTGCCGCGCGACATCGTCATCCCGCCCACGCCGCCGCGCGCCGCGTGCCCGTTCAGGCCGGGGAGGGTGCGCAGCATGTCCGTGACGCGCGTGGGGCTGCGGGCCTCGATCTCCTCCCGCGTGACGAACCGCCCCTGCCCGCGCTCCAGCCGGCCATAGAAGCCCTCCAGCACCGGGCTCACGGTCCGCCGCGAGCGCGTGACCACCGTCACGGGGGCGAGCGCCACGCTGGCGACGGCCATCCGCAGCTGCAGTTCCACGACGGAATCGGCGGAAAGGCGCAGGGTGCCGGACGATTCGCGGTAGCCCACGCGGCGCGCCCGCAGCCGGTACGGGCCGGGGCGCACGTCGTCAAAGACGAATCCGCCGGCGCTGTCGGTGAGGATCTCTTCGCGCCACCCGCCGCGGGTGGCGCCCAGGTGCACGCGCGCGCTGGAGATGGGCGCGCCGCTGCCGGCGTCCAGCAGAACGCCGCGAACCTGGATCTGGGTGGGAGCGGGGCGGGCCGCCAGCAGCGCGGCCAGCCCGGCGGCGACGAGGCACACGCGAGGCATTCGCATGCGCACCTCCGGTGCACGGGGACGGAGGCGGACCGGGACGTCGGGACGGCCGCGCCGCCCCACAAGGAGAACGGCAAGCGCGAGACCGTTCTGACACCGTTCGTCCCAACGTCAAGCGCCGAAGCCGAACGGTCGCGGACGCTTGGCCCGCTATTCCCTATTCCCTATTCCCTATTCCCTATTCCCTATTCCCTATTCCCTATTCCCTATTCCCTATTCCCTATTCCCTATTCCCTATTCCCTATTCCCTATTCCCTATTCCCTATTCCCTGCAGTCTCAGTCGAACATGTCCCACGCGCGCTCCAGGTCCTGCCGCGAATACACGCGAAAGGCCGTGAGCGTGTTGGTGCGCTCGATGCCGGACACCTGCGCGATCTCTTCCGTCACGATCGTGGCGATGCGCTCGTACTCCTTGACCCGCACGACGGCGATCAGGTCCCACTCGCCGGACACGGAGTACACCTCCACCACGCCGTCGATGCCCGCGATGCGGCGGGCCAGCGCGGGAACGTCGCCGGGAACGGCGCGGATGAGCACGACGGCGGCTACCATCAGGGTTCTCCCGTTGCGAGGGGGACGGAGGACGAGATCGGCGGAACGTCGCGGCGGGGCAGCAGGCGCAGCCCCAGCACCAGCAGCGCCGCGCCGCCGATCACCGTGGGCCAGGCCAGCTCCTCGCCCCGAAAGGCAAAGCGCTGCACGGACGGCTGCCACAGCAGCACCACGACGAACGCGTTGTTCAGAAAGTGCATCAGCATACTCGCGAAAATCGATCGCGAGTGCCAGACCACCCACCCCATCAGCAGGCCGATCCACATCGTCGGCAGGAACCGCAGCGCCGTCTCGAACGAGAGATGGAAGCCGCCAAAGATGGCCGCCGACAGCAGCACCGCCCGCCACGCCTTTTCCTCGCGCGACAGCGACTGCAGCAGGATGCCGCGAAAGACCAGCTCCTCGCAGAGGGCCGGCGTGATGGCGGCGATGAACAGCAGCCACAAGGCCCGCTGCGCGTCCGTAGCCGTCAGCAGGTTCTGCAGGGGCATGAGCGCCTCGGCGCCGCCCTCCCACAGCTGCAGCTGCAGCCAGCCGATCAGCCAGCCCACGGGAATGCCGCCCAGGGCGATGAGCGCGGCCGCCAGCAGGGCGCGGGGGCGCGGCGGGCGGATGGCCAGCGCCTTTCGCGCGTCGTACGGCCCCCGCACGGCGAACGCGATCGCGGGAAGCGCCAGCAGCAGGTACTGCGAGATGACGAGACCGCGCTCCACGTGGTCCCGCTGCAGCCGCGCGCCCAGGTGAAAGTACAGCAGGCCGATGAAGGCGATGAACACCATCGCCTCGGCCGGCAGCGGCACGCCCCGCTCCGCCGCGCGCCAGCCGCGCAGCCGGTCCGCCCATCCGCCGTCCTTCGGCGCCACGTCGCCCGACCCGCCGCCGAACAGCACCTCCTCGCGCCCGAACGCGCGCGCGGCGAACGCCAGCGCCAGCCCCGCGTACACGACGGTGGACAGGATGGCCAGCACGGACGGCAGCAGGGGCGCGCCGCCCGCCATCAGCTCGCGAAAGAACATCCCCACGCCCACCACGGGGACCACGGCCAGCGCCGGCGTGAAGTCGATCCCCGGCATGCTGACGATGAACAGCGGCAGCGTGGCGCCCAGCTGCACGGGCGTGAGCGCGTTCTGCGCCTCCTTGAACGACTGCGCGCGGACGGCCAGGCCCAGGCACGTGGCCGCGAACAGCACCGCGAGCGGGATGAGCGCCGCGAAGATCAGCAGCGCGGCGGCGGGCGGCAGCGTGAAGCGGATCTGCGCCGCCTGGCCAAAGCGAAAGAGGCCGGACTGGAAGGTGAGCAGCATGCTGGCCAGGTTGGCCACCGCCGCCGCCAGGCCGATGAGCGCCACCGCCGTGAACTTGCCGGCCACGATCTCCGCCGCGGGCACGGGCGCCGTCAGCAGCGTCTCCAGCGTGCCGCGCTCCTTTTCCCCCGCCGCCAGGTCGATGGCGGGATAGAAGGTGCCCAGCAGCGTCATCATCACGAGGATGAGGGGGAGAAAGCGGCCCAGGGCGTATCCGCCCGCCTCTTCCGCCGTCGCCACGGAGGTGTCCGCGACGGCCAGTGGCGTGGCGAACGTCGACGGCAGCTGGGCGGACTGCAGCCGCCGCGCGAGCAGCGTGTCGTTCCACGCCTCCAGCCGCGCCCGTGCCAGCCCCTGCGCGCGCTGCGACCGGTCGTCCGAGCCGTCGAAGAGGATGCGCGCCTCGCGGGTCCCGGCGTCGGGAAGTGCGAGAGTGCGAGCGTGCGAGAGTGCGAAAGTGTCCGGCCGCTGCGCTCCCGCTCCGGCCGTCGCTGATTGGGTGGATGCCGATCCGGCGGACGCCAAATCCGTCGGGGCGGGTCCGAGGAGGACGGCCGCCTCCACCTTGCCCTCGCGCACGGCGGCGACGGTCGCGTTGGCCGATCCAAAGACGCGGATGGCCGAATCCGCGTCCAGGAAGCGGACGAGCGCCGGGTCCGCGCCCGCGACGGCGACCTTGGCGGGCGCCGCGCTAAGCTGCTTCTGGCCAAAGATGGCCAGCTGCTGCACCAGGACGAGGATGGCGGGATAGAGCAGCGTGGGCAGCACGAGCATCATGAAGAGCGTGCGCCGGTCGCGCACCGTCTCGCGCAGCTCCTTGGCGAGCACCGTCCGCACGGTGTTCCAGCGCATCACGCGGCCTCCCGCGCGATGCGAAGGAACGCGCGCGCCAGGTTGGGCTCGCCGCTGCGCCGGACGATGTCGTCCGCCGTCCCTTCTTCCACCAGCCGGCCGCCGGCCAGGATGCCCACGCGGTCCGCCAGCAGCTCCACCTCGCTCATGTGGTGCGTGGAGAAGAGGACGGCGCGTCCGCGTTCCCGCGCATCGGCCACGAAGTCGTAGATGGCCTGCCCGCTCAGCACGTCCAGGCCCAGCGTGGGCTCGTCCAGCACCAGGGCGGGCGGATCGTGCACGGCCGCGCGGGCGATGCTCACGCGCTGCCGCTGGCCCGTGGAGAGCCGTCCGCACAGCCGGTCCGCGAACGGGCCGATGCCGAAGCGCTCCACCATGGTCTCCACGCGCCCGTGGATCTCCCCGTCGGGCACGCCCTGCAGCTGCGCGAAGTAGCGCAGCACCTCGCGGGCGGTGAGCCGGGCGTAGAGGCCCATGGACGCGGCCAGGAATCCCAGGCGGCGGCGCACCTCCAGCGGCTGCGTGCGGGCGTCGAACCCGTCGATGCGCGCGGTGCCGTCCGTGGGGGTGAGCAGCGTGGCCAGGCAGCGCAGCGCGGTGGTCTTTCCCGCCCCGTTGGCGCCCAGCAGCGCGTACACCTCGCCGGGGTGCACGCGCAGCGAAAGCCCGCGCACGGCGACAAAGGGGCCGTAGGCCTTGGTGAGCGCGTCGAACTCGATCAACGGACGGCGAGTGCGTGAGTGCGGAAGTGCGTGCGTGCGGGAGCTGGCTGGCCGCACGGGCAAGATATGGCCCACGGCACGGCCGCGCGACGGGCGGGGGCGGATCGTGGGTGGGATGCAGCGAGATGCGGGTTGGGATCGAGCGGAGGGGGATGGTTTCATCCACGGGCGAGGGCCCCCTCCTCCCGCCCCCTGCCCCCGCTTCGCGGGGGAGGGGGAGAACTGCAGGAACTTATCCGCGATCTGATTTCCTGAGGGAGGCGCCGCTGAATCCTTGCTCGAGCGCCAAACTCCGGCGCCGACCGAAGGATTTCCTCTCCCGCGCTCGGCCTCTCCTTCGCGCGACGAACCGCGAACCGGCATCCGTGCGCGCTGCGGAGACCCAGCGGCGGCGGGCAAGATCCTTCGGGGCCCGGGCATCCTGCACCAGCGGGGTCTGGGAGGGCCCCTCAGGAAGACAAGCCGGTTTCTGCCGAAGGGTTCGCACCCCGGTGCGGGGAACCAGACGGGGTGTCTGCCAGGCGGCAGAAAGCCCGTAGAAGTATACACCCCCTCCCGCGCAGTTTGCGGGAGGGGGTGGACGAGCCTAGGCGAGGCCGGGGGAGGGCCCCCGCACTACCGCACTTCAGGGCTGCAGCGCCTTGACCGCGTCGGGCAGCGCGAACTCCGAGACGGGGATGTCGGCGTGGGAGACGGAGACGAGCGTCGTCACGACCTCCTGGCCCATCGCGGACGACGTGAACCGCGACGGGTACTTGAGCCCGTCGAACTCGCGGTACTCGTTGTACACCACCGTCACGGGCACGCCATTCTGCTCGGCTTCCATGCCCGCCATCAGCCCCGTCTCCACGTCGAAGCAGCGCGACGACGTGCTGCCGGCCGTGGTGGTCATCCGCACCTTCCAGCACGCCTTGCCGCCGTACTCCGCCCGCTCCGTGGTCTCCACCGACGCGTAGTCGTCAAAGAGCACGTCCGAGTCGAAGTTGGCGCGGGCGCGCACCTCGTCGGCCTGCGGACCCTGCAGGATCATGGGGCCGCCGGGCGTGACGGCCCACGCCGTGGTGCCGTCGAAGCCCGAACGGATCTCGCCCATGGGCGTGGCCATGATGGCGATCTGCTGGTTGGGGCGGCGCTGGACGGCCTCCACGTTGATGGTGGCGCCGCCGCCGTCCACCGTGTACACCAGCCGGCGCGACTGGAAGCCCTGCGCCCGCTCGCGCCCGCCGATGGCCTCGGCGTAGCGGTCCAGCACCGTGCGCGCGGCGGGAAGCTCCTGCGCGGCCGCGGGGCCGGCGAACACGGCCACGGCCACGGCGGCCATCGAGATCCTGCGAATCACCTGCATCTGCCCCGCTCCATCCATCCAGGAGGAAAGTCCTGCCGCCGCGCGGAAGTGCGCGCCGTCCACCGTCACCGCCCCGTCAACGTGGATGCGGCGGCCCGATCCCGGCCGCCGCACCGCGTACCTTCGTACCCCGTACCCTCGTACGGCGGTTCCGGGGCTTACTGCTTGAGCGCCGCCACCTCGGCCGGCAGCGCGAAGATCGACGCCGGCACGGCCTCGGTGCTCATCTCGTTGATGGTCATCACCATCTCCTGGCCCATCACGCTCATCCGCGTGCGGGCGGGCATCTTGACGCCGCCAAAGTCGCGGTAGTCCTCGAAGGTCACGTTGCTCTCGATGGTGCCCATCTCCGACTCCATCCGCGACGTCAGCCCCAGCAGCAGCTTGGTCTCGGTGTCGAAGCAGCCGAACGCCTCGTCGCCGTTCTCCGCCACCATCCGCACCTTGTAGCACGGGCGGCCGGCCATCTCGGTGCGTTCCACCGTCTCCATCGTGGGGAACAGCTGGTCAAAGCGCAGGTTGGCGTCAAAGTCCGCCTGGCGAACGGTCTGCTCCAGCTCGGCGCCCTCGATGACGGGCGCGTCCTGCGCGATCACGACGTCGCCCGAGTCGGTGTCCTCGACGAGGATGTCCACGTCGATGCACTCGCGCATCGAGACGTCGAGCGTGGTGCCGGTGCC
>NZ_DASURI010000432.1:0-8671 GCF_036280135.1 Longimicrobium sp. | reverse complement strand
GGGGCATGAGCCCAGCCGTGCGACCTCAGCACTCTTCCCCCGCGCTGCTTGCTCTCCAGGCTTGCGCCCCCCCCCTGGCCGATCAGGCCGGGACGACCGACTTCACCACGCCGCGGAAGTCGACGGGGGTGCCGCCGAAGTCGAAGAAGGCCTTCATCTTCATCGCACCGCGGGTGAACATGCTGCCCACCTCCGGCGACGACTGCCGGACGATCTGCGGGATCTTCTGGTTGTTCAGGAACTTGATCTCGATGATCTCCCGCTCCTTGGGGTCCACCGCGAGCACCCAGTCGTTGGTCTCCTCCCAGGAGTAGACCTCGTGGATGAACTCGTCGTTCACCCCGAACTTGTGGTACCAGGGGTTGGCGTCGTTGTTGGCGCTGCCGGGGACCTTCTCCGTCTGGTTGATCGCGCGCGCCGCGTCGCCGAGCTCCTGCGGGACGTACAGGTGGAGCTGCACGTTCTTGCGAAGCCCCAGCTTCTTGTCGCTGTCCGGCTCCCGCTGGTTGGCCAGAAGGAGCCGCGCCTTGCTCAGCGCCGCGATGGACAGCGGGTCGGTGATCAGGTTGTTGCGGCTGGCGTGGAACCAGGTGAGCGTGTCCCCTTCCGAGAGCGACAGCACCGGGTTGCTGGTGATGAAGCTGAACAGGAACTCGGAGACGGTCCGCTTGCCCGCGCGCGCAATCCGGCCCGGGATCTTGCCCACAGCGCCCAGATCGTCGTTCATGATGTGCTTGCGGGTGATGGAGGCGAGGATGCCGCGCTCCTCCGGCTCCCAGATCGCCCGCTCCTGGCTGTAGACGCTGATCTCCGGGTAGTCCTCGATGTCCGTGTCGACCGTGGGGAAGCTGCCCAGGTAGCCGAGCCGGATGGCGGTCTGTGGCCGGAAGTCCGTCATGATCCCTTCCGTGCTCACCAGGTTCTCGTCGCCGTACTGCAGCTCGGCGTAGTCGTTGGCGAGCCGGCGGTTCAGCGTGTTGGCCATCACGTCCGGCAGCGTGGTCGTGTCGAACCCGGCCGCCTGGATGATGCGGCTCTCACGCCCGCCGAAGTTGCCCACGACGCTCTGGTCCTGGCCGCAGGTCACCAAGTTGTAGGCCGCCCGGAGCCCCAGCGGCTCGATGGTCCTCAGCTCCGGCTGCAGCGGCTCGAGCCCGAACGCGCGGTCCACCGCGGCCTGAAGCTTGTCGATGGGGTCCACGCCCACGAACACCTGCAGCGTGCCGCCGCCGGCCTGGGCCGGCCCCCCGAGCCCGGCCACGTGCGCCCGGCTGCCCTGGACGGCCTCGGCGAGCACGGCGCGCTGCGCGTCCACCGCCGCCTGCACGGTGGCCACCGTGGCCCCCGGCACGTCGAGCTCGCGGCGGAGCAGCGCCTGGGCGCCGGCCGGCAGCTGCGAGCTGGTGATCACCGTCTCCATCTGGGTGCGGAGCGCGACGGCCGCCATCACCCGGTCGGTGATGGACTGGACGTCGACCGCCGCGGCGGCTGCCTGGGTAGCCGCCGGCGCCGCCTGGGCGGCGGGGGCCGCCTCCGACTCCACGGACGCCGCCGCGGCGCGCAGCTCCTGGTCGTTGGCGAGCGCGAGCAGCTCGCCGTAGGTGAACGCGGCCAGGTCGCGCCCGGCGAGCACCTGCGGCCGGCTGGCCTGAATGGCCTTGATCAGACGATCCCGATTCATCTCCTCCTCCGTGTGAAGCGGGCCGCGCGATGCGACCAGCTGGGTGAACCCGCCGCCGGCGGCGGGGCGCAGGACCATGTCCGTGCTGAGCAGCGCGACCGGCTCGGTCGCGAAGTAGACCTCCCGCCCCGCGTGCATGCGGATCTCGCCGTGCCCGCGCGAGTCGATCGAAAGCCCGTAGCGGGCCGGGTTGCCGCGGCGCCAGGCGGAGAGCAGCTGCACGCGCTTCTCCTCGGCCAGCGGGCTGCCCTCGTCCAGGTGCACCGAGGCGACGGCCGCATTCCCCTCGAACGCCGGGTCCGCCGTCCAGCCCACCACCTGGTTCTGCAGCTTCTCACGCGCCTCGGCCTTGTGCCCCGTGGCCGTGTCGTCCAGGGCGTAAACGGGCGCGTTCGCCAGCATCGGGACGAGCGCCCGCACGTACTCCTCGGTGAAGAACACGGGCAGCGCCGCCGTGCGGCCGTCCTCGCGCACCACGTTGACGGCCGCGGTGGACATCCCGGCCCGCATGATGACGGCCCGCCATACGCGCCCCTCCGGCTCGGAAGCGTCGGCCTCGGCCGCGGACAGCCGGAGCGCCGAGCCGTCCACCTCCACCTGCAGCGCGGCCGCGACGGGGACGTACTGCGTCTCCACCTCGACGCCCTCCCCGAACGTGACCGCCCCGTCGTCCGCGATGGTGTAGGGAACGCGGTAGGTTTTCTGCCCCCGCCGCGCCACCACCTCCGCCTGCTCCACGTCCAGCACGGACCAGTACTCGCTGCGGTCGATCAGCGAGTCGTTGCGGCGCCAGACGGCCTCCTCCACCGCGCGCACCCGGGCGCTCAGAGATGGCGTGGCCGCCTGGATCCGGACCGGCACCCGGGTGTGCGCCGCCGTCATCAGTCTTCCTCCCCGCCGCCGTCCGTGTTCGACGTGTCGCCGCCCGCCCCGGCGCCGGCCGCGGCACCCGCGGCCGCCTTGCCCTTCGGCTTCTCGCCGCGGAAGCGCTGGCCGTCGTTGGTGATGATGATCACCTCGGCGTCCGTCTCGACCCAGTCGAACACCTCCTTGGCCGCGATCTCCCGCGTGCCCTCCGGCTTGCCGTTCCTGATCGCGGGGCGGCGGACCAGCTGCCGAAGCTCCCGCGGGATCCTGTTCTCGTTCACCTGGCGTTATCCTCTGGTTTCAGGTTGACCACCGCGCGAGGTACGGGATCGACTCGCACCCGCACCCCACGTTGTTCTCCGCCGAGCCGGACGGGTCGCGCGGGAACATCAGCTTCTCCCCGCCCACGTCGAAGCGCTCGCGCGCCCCGCGCTTCTGCCCGTTGGCGGCCGCGTGCGCCGCGCGGCTCTTCCGGCTCCAGAGCCACTCCTTGCCCAGGTCCGGAACCAGGTCGAGCGCCTCCTCCAGGCGGGCCTGCGCCGAGGTGGAGTGGATGCGCCCGGTCTCGGTGCGCATGATCATCTCGCTCCTCAGCCGGATGCGGCCGAACGGGCCCGGGTCCTTCAGCTCGCGCCCGATCCCCGCCATCGTCTCCTGGGGCGACTGCCCGCCGAGCACGCCCAGGCGGATGTGCGCCTCGATCGCGGCGCGCCCGTCCGCGAGCGCGATCGACAGCTTGTCGGCGGAGTAGTCCGCGAGCGTCCGCACGAGGCTGTCGCTGATCAGGCCGCCGCTCACCCGGATCCCCGCCGCGCCCAGCGGCCCGTCCACCATCCCCGGGCCCCGGCGGGCGGCCGCCTCGAAGAACCCGAGAGCCACGTCCTCCGCCCCCGCCTGCCACCGAGCGATCTGCACGCCCACCTGGGCGAGCAGCCGCGGCAGGAACGCCTGGTCGAACTCGGAAGGCAGCCCGCCCAGCACGTCGCGGATGCTCGACTGCAGCAGGCGGAGCAGGTCCAGGATGCGCAGCACCCCGTCGTTCACGCCGGCGCGGCGGCGCGCCAGCTCCTCCTCCACGACCCCGCGGAAGCGGTCCCGCTCGCGGCTCACGCGCCGGCGGGGCCGCGGCCGGCCAGGCGCTCGTCATAGAGCCGGCCGAGGTCGTCCGCGGCGTTCCGGCCGCGCTGCTCGCGCGCCCGGGCGAGCATCTCCTCGGGGTCGATCTCCAGCCCCACGTGCGTGCCGAGCGCCGCCATGAACCGCGCGCCCGTCTCCTCGTCCGCGAAGCCGCCCTGCTGTGCGATCGTCACGGCACCAGCGATCGACTGGAGGGCGGACGCGACGCGGCTCACGTCCTTGGTCGACAGGTCGGGAAGCGTGACCGTGACGGCGCGCGCCTCGGGCGTGTCCCGCAGGTACCCGACGCGGATGCCGGCGTCGATCTGGGCCCGGAGCCGGTCCTCGATCAGCCAGCGGAGGCTCGTCTGGCGGGCCGTCAGCGTCTTGACCGTGTGGCCGTCCATGCTGTCGGCCGTGCTGCGGTTCACGTCCCCGCCGCCGCCGTACCAGTGCTCCGGCTGGCCCGCCCCGCCGAGCACGTGGTTGCGGAAGGAGCGGATGGACTCGGACGCGGCCGCGCTCTTCTCCGCGCCGCCGACGAGCGTCCGCTTCACCTTCTCGTTGTGGCCGAAGATCGACAGCGGCCGCGGCGGCGGCATCTCCGCTAGGTAGTCGTCGATCTGCTGCTGGCTCCACCCCGTGAACTCGTAGTCCCACAGGTAGTGGTTGGTGGCCTTGGTGCGGACCAGGTCCGCGAAGAGCAGCTGCTCGTAGCCGTCCAGCCAGTCGGCCAGCGCGAACAGGTCGCTCACCCCGCGCGTGGCCGTCCGCAGCTTGTTGACGGCGGTCACGACGAGCTCGCCGTCGGTGAAGCGCTCGCGCTCGGCCAGCGCCGCCGGCGACAGCCAGGCCTCGTCCTCCTTCCGGAGCAGAACGCGCCAGCGCCGCTCCCGCCCCCCGGCCGTGTGCGCCTTCTGGACGACGCCGATCGGCATCGTGGCGTCGTCGGGGCTCGTCACCACCTGCTCCACCCACGTCGGGTCGAGGACCCCGAACTTGATCACCCCGGAGTAGGGGTTCTGGAAGGCGGGCGCGAACTCCTCCCCGAAGAGCCCCAGCTCCTTCACCAGCTGGGGCAGCTTCATGTCCCAGCGGTTCACGTCCCAGTGCGCGCGCAGCAGCGCGTCGGCGCGTGGGTCCTCGACCGAGAACGTCGCCCCTTCGCCGATCATCCACTCGGCCTGCGCGTCGATGACCCGTTTTCCCAGCGGGTTGCGGTGCCACAGGTAGGCGGCGATCTCCTGCATCCGCTGGTGCGTGACCCCCGGCAGGTCGCGCGCGCTCCCGGAGAGCGGCTGCCACCCTTCCGCCGCGTCCCGCATCTGGCGCGCGGCGGGGCTGCGCCTGGCGGCGGCCTGCAGGGCGTCGGGCTTCTTGCGCGCGGCCATCAGCCGAACATCCTGTCGACCAGGTTGGAGAAGAAGCCGCCGAGGGCCCCGGCGTCGCCGCCGCGCGCGCCGAGCCGCGGAGCGAAGGCGTCGCTCTCCCCCGACAGCCGGCCACGCCCGAACGCGTCCTCGGCCGTCAGCTCGCCGGCGAGCAGCGACGGCTCACGGCTCGCGGCCGCCGGCGCGACGCCCACCAGGACGTCGTCCAGCTTTCGGTTTGCCTGCTGGACGGCGTCCCACAGGTCGTCGTTGGGATGCTGCGGGTACAGCTGGATCTGCTCGCGCGCCTCCTTGGGCAGCGACGCCGCGAAGACGAGCGTGCCCGACATCACCAGCGGCCGCTGGCTCTTGATGCGCGTGTGCTTGTCGCCCGTGGGCGTGACCGGCTCCACGGGCAGCGCGATGCCGAGCCCCTTCGCCTTCTCCTGCAGCTGCACGTCGTAGGAGCTCAGGCCCACCCGCTCCACGCAGAGCACCGTGAAGGGCCGCTGGCGGTGCTGGCCGATCGCCGTCTCGATCACCTGCTCGGGTGGGATCCGCCCGACGACCGCCCAGGAGACCAGGCGCCGCCCGTCCGCGAGCGCGTCCACCCGCGGCAGCGCCGAGGTGTCGCCCTTGGCCGTGCCGCGGCTCGGGTCCCAGAAGCCCACGGACGCGACCACGTCGGAGAGCGGCGGCAGCTCGTCGGGGCCCAGGAACTTCAGGCTCTCCTCCGGGAAGTAGCAGCCGGCCGGGTCGAACGGGTCGTTCTGGCGCTCCGAGCGGAAGGAGGCGAAGTCCTCGGCCCGCTCCACCATCAGGCCGTACAGGTCGAACTTGGCCGGCCAGAGGACCAGGGCCCCGGCGTCCATGTCGGCCTTGCGCCGCTCGTAGAAGACCCGCGCCGCGGCCGCGCGCCGCTCCTGCGTGCGGATGCGCACGCCGGCCTGCCGCCACTCCCCGTCCACGCAGGTGAAGTGCGGCACCTCGCGCCGGAAGAGCACCTTCTCCCACGCCTCCCACAGCTTCATCTGCGCGGGCGGCGCCTCCAGGGCGCGGTAGACGCGGCGCTCGTCCCCGTCGATCCGCCGCGCCAGGAAGCTCTCGGCGTGCAGGATGGTGCCGATGTAGAGGTAGACCGCCGCGAAGCCGAGCTTCTTTACGACCCTGCTCAGCCAGGCCTCGAGTTTCTTGCGCAGCTGCGGGTTGTTCACCTGCTCGTCCTTGTCGATGTCGTCGATCCCCACGAAATCGGGGCGCAGCCGCCCGCGCCGGAGGCCGCGGGTCGCGCGGCCCTTGCCCGCCGCGACCATCCGGGTGCCGTTGCCGAGGGCGAGCTCGTCGGAGCGCGGCTGCTCGGCGAAGGTGCAGAACTCCGGGTAGACGGCCTGCAGCCGGGTGTTGGTCTCGACCTCGGCGCGGATGTCGGCCAGGAACGCGGCCGCCTGGGGGTCCGTGTGCGTGAAGAACACGAGGAACTTCCGGACGGCGTTGGACGCCATCCACACGAACCCCTTCATCAGCGTGACGCTCTTGCCGTGCTCGCGCGGCACCGCGAACGCCTCCTCGCGCGACGCCTTGCTGCCCCGCGTGCGCCGCCGGCGCGCCAGCTGCTCGATCACCTCCAGGAGGTCGCGGTGGGCACGGCACTGCTCGACCGCCTCCCCCGTCTCCTCGTCCACGTGGTAGTGGGCGAAGAAGAACTCGCTGAACGCGTGGATGTCGGCCGCGAAGCACGCCTGCACCTGGTCGCGCGTGGCCGTGCCCGGCAGCTCCAGGAAGTCGCGCGCGTCCTGCAGCGCCTCCTCGAGCTCGGCCTCCTCGTCGCTCTGCTCCGGCTCGGGCGCCGCGGGCTCGGGGATCAGGTCCTCGAGCTCGTCGCGCAGACCCCGCTGGCGGGCCTGGAACGCGGCCAGGGAGATCTCCTTCATTTTGCCCCTCTGCCGCGCGAGGAGCCCCGGGAGGCCCATGCCCCCACCACGGCCTCGGAAAGCCGCAGGAAACCCCTTTCGAAACGGCCTGGCGCCCGTCTCCGCGGATCATCGAGCAGGCTTCGCCCGCAGGTGAAGCAGCGCGTCGGCGTCCAGGTGCAGCCCCACCACTCGGGAGAGGGGGCGCGGCAGGTGTGTCCCGGCGCGCTCACCCGACCGCCTCCCCCATGCGATCCGCCTCGGCCGCGACCAGGTCGATCACCTCCTTGCGGTGCCGGCGCACGGCGGGCCCGAGCACGGGGTGCCCCTCCAGGACGCGCACCAGGCGCTTGGCCATCTCGCGCGCCGTGGGCAGCGCGGCGGGGGGCGCGTGCTTGAGCGAGACCATCGCCGCCGTGCTCATGGCAAAGGCCTGCTGCGGGTCGCCGGAATCGCGCGCCCGCTCGGCCAGCGCCAGCGCCACCTCGGCGCTCTTGCGCTCCAGCTCCGCGTGCGCCTTGCGCAGCCGGCCCCACGCCTCCGCGCGCGACCACTTCTTGAGCGTGCCGAGCGGCACCTGCACACGGGGAGCGATCTCGTCCAGTGGCACGTAGCCCATGAACAGCTGCCGGGCCCGCCGGCGTACCGCCTCCCTGTGCGCCATGCATCAGGCCGCCGCGGCGGCGACGCCGGCGCGCGCCTGGTCGGCCAGCGCGTCGAGGCGCTCCGTGCGCTGCCGCAGCACGAGCAGCGTGGCCCTCGCGTTGACCCGCTCCAGGCGGAGCGCCATCACCTTGCGTTCGATCCGCGCAACCAGGTCACGCATCGGGGTCACCATCGTTCGGGCGGGGAGTGGTAGGGGAGGAAAGGTGGATCAGCTTCTGCACGTTCTCGACGGTCTGGTCGAAGCGATCCCCGGTGGCCAGCAGGTAGTCCCGGAAGGCGGCCGTCTGCTCGCGGTTCTCCCGCCACAGCGAGCGTACCACCGTGAGCCAGAAGGTGTTCGTCACGCACACGGCCGCGAACAGCAGCAGCGCCACCGCGACGGGGCTCTGCAGCACGCCCTCCCACGAGCGCAGGTCGCCCGGCGTCATGCGCGGTCGACGCGGCCGCGGATGCTCTCCAGCTCGTCGAGCACCTGCCGCGTCTCCAGCTCCCGCCGGTCCAGCGCCAGGTTCTCCACCTGGCGCCGTTTGCGGCTGGTCTCGCGGTCCAGCTCGGCGCGCGCCAGGATCAGGTGGTCGCTCTCGCGGTTCAGGTGCTCGATCTCCGCGTCCACGCTCTCCGGGTCGTCGTAGATCAGCGACTCCACGGCGAACTTGAAGAGGTCCAGCTTGGCGAGCGCGACGCGGATCCGCTCACGCGTCCGGCGGCCGGGCTTGACGCTGCCCTCGATCCGCCGCATCACGGCCCGCCCGTCCTCCTCCACCTGCCGGACCGCGTGGTGAAGGTCGCGCTGCAGGTCTTCGCTCAGCTGCTGCTGGCCCAAACGATCCTCCTTTACCGGTGGCCCGCGGCCCCGGCCTGGCGGGGCCCGTGGCTGACGGTGATGTAGGGCGACTTCTGCTTGACCGTGGTGTGGGCCTCGACCACGGCGCGGTCCAGCTGGCCGCCGTCCAGGAGGCCCTTGAGCGCGACCGGGTCCAGCGTGTGGCGAGTGGCCTTGCGGCGCGCCGCGGGGGAGAGCGACTCGATGATCCGGAGCCGCTCGCCGTCCGGCAGCAGGT
>NZ_DASURI010000431.1:0-5965 GCF_036280135.1 Longimicrobium sp. | reverse complement strand
GGCGGATCGGCGGATCGGCGGATCGGCGGATCGGCGGATCGGCGGATCGGCGGATCGGCGGATCGGCGGATCGGCGGATCGATGGATCGATGGATCGATGGATCGATGGATCGATGGATCGGCGGATCGATGGATCGATGGATCGGCGGATCGTTGGATCGTTGGATCGTTGGATCGTTGGATCGTTGGATCGTTGGATCGGCGGATCGGCGGATCGGCGGATCGGCGGATCGGTGGATCGGTGGGTCGATGGATCGACGGCGATCAGGGAAGGAGAGTTCGAGCGGGCGACGTCGAGCCCGCGCCGAGCGAATGAATTCGCCGCTGGAAAGTCGCGAAGTCCGCCTGCGCGGACTGCCCCAGAACGGCCGGCGCGTGTACACCGAGGCGACGTTCACGTGGTTGAAGCCTCACCCCTGGACGGCGCAGTTTGCCGTCCAGGGGTGAGGCTTTCCGCGGTCGTTGCGGCGACTTCAGTCGCTCCGGCCTGGGCCCGGCTGGCGCACGCCGATCATCCGCCCCACCTTGGACCGGAGGTCCCGACCCGCACCGCACCCGACGCGGAAACGATGATCACGCTTCGCCTTGCCACGCCCGACGACCTGCCGGCCCTGCACGCGCTCATCCCGCATTCCGTGCGCGGGCTGAGCCAGGGGTTCTACACGCCGGAGCAGATCGAGAGCGCCATCCGCTACGTCTTTGGCCCCGACACGCAGCTCATCGCGGACGGAACGTACTTCGCGGCCCAGGCGGAGGGCGCGATCGTGGCGTGTGGCGGGTGGAGCCGGCGCCGCACCCTTTACGGCGGCGACCAGATGAAGGACGCCGAGGACCCGCTGCTGGACCCGGCGACGGAAGCCGCGAAGATCCGCGCGTTCTTCGTCCATCCGGACTGGGCGCGGCGGGGGATCGCGTCGATGATCATGGAGGCGTGCCGCGCCGCCGCCGCGCGGGCCGGTTTTCAGCGGCTGGAGCTGATGTCCACGCTGCCGGGCGAGCCGCTGTACCGCGCGTTCGGCTTCCAGGCGCAGGAGCGGGTGGAGAGCCGGCTGGCGGACGGCGTCGTCGTGCCCTTCATCCGCATGGACCGGCCGATCGATGGCTGATCCGGATCGTCAGGCAACAAAGGCGGGAGGATGCGGCGAACCTCGCTGCATCCTCCCCGCCTTCGCGGGAGCGGATCCGCGCCTTTGGCGGACACCCGGCTGCGCGGGCGTCCGCCTTGGGACCGTCGACCGATCGTCCATCATCCGCCCCGGCGAGGCAAGCTCACCGGGGCGGATGGCGGAGCGAGTTACGAATCGATGGTGACGACGTTCTCGGCGCGCGGGCCCTTGGGGTCCTGCACCAGGTCGAACTCCACGCGCGCACCCTGCGCCAGCGAGCGGAAGCCCTTGGCCTGGATGGCGGAATGGTGCACGAACACGTCCTTGCCGCCGCTGTCGGGCTTGATGAAGCCGAAGCCCTTCTCGTCCATGAACCGCTCCACGGTCCCCGTCTCACGCGCCATCGTCTTTGTTCCTCTTGCTGGGTAAGGTCCTTCTCGAACACTGGAACGAATGAGCAAGGACCGTGCTCCTGCGGCGGAAAGCCGTCGAAACCGGCCCCGTCCGTCGGCCGAAACAGGCGATGAAAACGATTCCATTCACGCCGCTCCCCACGACCCGGAATTCACATAACGCCGCGTGGCGCCTGCATTTTTGGCCTGTCGCTCCCGTCCGCGTACACGTGTTTGCAAAATTGCGTCGCTGTTTCGCGCCGGGAGGGCGAAATCCGTCCCCCGCCGTCTCCTGCCTCGGGGCGAGACCTCTCCCTCCTCCCGGCGCGTCCTCGCGGTGCCGCCCCGCTCCGGCGGGAGGGTCGCCCTATTTTGCCGAGACTCTTTGTCAAAACTTTTGTTTCCTTGCCCGAAATGGGGCGCGGCGTACATTTCAGGGCACCACGCTGCACCGCCTTCCGCCACGCATCCCACCATCCGGCCATGCAACAGATCAAGGGCTCCGTCCTCAAGACCCGCCTCGGCTTCATCGAACAGAACTGGGGCAGGGAGGGGCTGGAGAAGGTCCTCGGCTCCCTGTCTAAGGAAGACCAGGAGGCGCTGCGCGTCATTCTCACGGTGAAGTGGTACCCGTTCGAGGTGGGCGAGCGGCTGGATGCCGCCATCGTGCGGGAGCTGGGCGGCGGGCGCACGGAGGTGTTCGAGCGCCTGGGCGCCGCCTCGGCCGACGCCAACCTGGCCACGCTGCACAAGAACTTTCTCACGCCCGGCAAGCCGCACGTGTTCCTGGGCAAGGCGCCCCTCATCTACGGCTTCTACTACGAGACCGGCCGCCGCACATACGAAAAGACGGGCGACCAGTCCGGCGTGATGACCACGTACGAGGCGGAGACGTTCAGCGCGCCGGACTGCCTGAGCGTGATCGGCTGGTACAAGCGCGCCCTGGAGCTGTGCGGCGCGCAGGGCGTGGCCATCCACGAGGACGAGTGCCGGGCAAAGGGCGGCGCCGTCTGCCGGTACCAGATTCGCTGGAACGGCGTGCAGACCGCCGGCTGATCCGCATCCACATCTCTCTTCCTCGCATGACGATCGACACCGCCGCCCTGCCGGCCACCATCGACCAGGTGCTCGTGCGCCTCAACGGCATCCTGGACGATGCGCTGCGGCAGGGGACGCGCATTGGCTACTTTGCCGCGCTGTACGAGCGCGTGACCACCAACGTGCGCCGCGCGCTCGTGGCGGGGAACGTGTTCCAGGACAACGCCCGGATGGAGCGCCTGGACGTGGTGTTCGCGGATCGGTTCCTGGACGCGTGGGACACGTTTTCGGCCGGCGGCGCGCCCACGCGCAGCTGGCAGGCGGCGTTCGCCCTGCTGCCGGACGCGAACCCCCTGGCCGTGCAGCACCTGCTGGTGGGGATGAACGCCCACATCAACCTGGACCTGGGCATCGCGGCCGCCACGGTGGCGCCCACGGCAGCGGAGCTGCAGGCGCTGTGGCCGGACTTCAAGACCATCAACGACGTCCTGTCCCGCCTGGTAAAGGTGGTGGAGGACGAGCTGGGGCAGATCTCGCCGCGGCTGCGGCACATCGAGGACTTCGCGCCGGGGCTGGAGGACCGCCTCTTCGACTTTGGCATCGACGTGGCGCGGGACTTCGCGTGGGACCTGGCCAGGGAGCTGGTCGCCACGCCGCCGGCCGGCTGGGATGCCGTCATCGCGGAGCGCGACGCGCTGGTCGCCGAGATGGCCGCCAAGCTGTATCCCCTGCACGGCCTGGCCGGCGAGGTGCAGCGCTGGATCCACAACGCCGAGTCCGCCGACGTTCGCTACAACATCCAGGTGATCGCGGAGTAGGCGGATGGACCCGGACGAGGTCCTCGCGCGCCCGCTTCGCCCCGACGCCGTGGACCTGGGGTTCGTGGGCGCGCGGCTGCGACGGCTGGACGTGACGCGCACGGACGCGGGCTGGCACATCGCGTTCGTCGTGGACGGCGCGGACGGGCCCGTGCGCTGCACCTTCGCCGACCCGCAGTGGGTGCAGCTGGCCGGCACGTGGGGCAGCGGGCTGATCGTGAAGGAGCTGTTCCATCGCCCCGTGCCCGACGTGCTGCGCGAGTCGCTGTCCTCCATCACCCATCCCCACCTCTACACGCTCACGGTCCGCGGCGGCTCGCACGTCAACGTGGCCTGTGCGGGGCTGGACATCGTCCCCGCGGACGCGTGAACCCGCGCGGGCTGCGGCCGCACACGCACGCCGAGCGGATGGCCGCCGCGCACGGGCTGGTCCCCCTGCTGCGGGACCGGTTCGGCGACGGGCTGCGGGCCGTGGCGCTCTCCGGCTCCCTCGCGCGCGGGGAGGACCGCGCCTTTTCGGACGTGGAGATGGTCGTATTTCTCCGCGATCCGCCCGCGCCGGGCGAGGACGCGTACCTGCAGCGGGTCGTGGACGCGATGCTCGTGGAGGCGGAGTACCTGACGGAGGAGGCGTACGTGGCCCGCCGGGCCGCCGTGGGGCCGGACTGGTACCTCGCCGCCTCGGACCACCTGCTCGCCCTTTACGGGGCGGACGTGGTGGAGCGGATCATGGAGCGGGTGCGGGCCCTTCGTCCAGCGCGCGAGGCGTTCCTGCGGCGGGCCGCGCGGCGGTTCCTGGAGGTGCAGGAGTCGTTCGGCAAGGTGCTGGGCGCCATCGGCGCGGGGGACCGCGAGGCGGTGGGACTGCTGCTGTGGGACGGCGTGCATCACCTCCTCGTCACCCTGTCGTTCCTGAACGAGCAGCCGTTCACGACGTTCGCGCGGTTCATCCCCGAGGCGCGGTCGTTCGCCCGCGCGCCGCCGGGGCTGAACGCGCTGCTGGACCGGGTGGCGGAGGGCCGGTTCAACGAAACGGATGGCCTGCGGGACCTGTTGATGACGGTCTTCGCGGGGATGGAAGCGATGTTCGGGGCAGAGGGCGTGGCGCTGTACGATGCGTCGCTGGACCCGGCCGTCCCCAACCGGCTCCGCCCATAGCGCGGAGCCGTTTGTTTACGCAGATTGGGCGCGCACGCGGCGCGACCTGCCGCGGCGGCCACTTTGCACCAACCGGGTTCATCCATGCCGCACAGCATCGAGCGCGAGATCCACATCTCCAAGCCCATCGCGTCGCCGGCGCGCGAGCTCATCCTGAACATCTTTCGCACGGACCAGCACCTCACGGCGCGGCTGCAGGAGGTGCTGCGCGCGGCGGACCTGCGGCTGGACGAGTACAACGTGATGCGCATCCTGCGCGGCGCCGGCGAGGCGGGGCACCTGCGCACGGACGTGGAGTCGCGGATGGTGCACGATCCCGAGCGGCTGCTGGCCCTGCTGCACAAGCTCAAGAGCCGCGGGCTCATCGAGGGCTCGCTGCGGCTGAACATCACCGCCGCCGGGCGGGAGCTGCTGTCCAGGCTGGACGGCCCGTTCGAGAAGACCATCGACGACGCCATCTCCTGGATCCCGGAGGAGAAGATCCGCGTGGCCATCGAGGTGCTGGAGAGCATCCGGGCGGGACAGGGGGCGTAAAGGGGGGCGGATTGGAAGAGCGAGGCGCGTCTCGAGTTCGGCAAGGCCGCGCTCCCAGCCTGAGCGGGTGAACCCGCCGCTGGGACAGCGATAAGCCCTGGCTCGCGCCGACGCGCACCGCGAACAGGGCTTCAAAGGCCAACGCCGGATGGGCCCGGCGGCTGGTTCGATGCGCCGATGCACACGGGCCGACCTTCGCTGGGGCAGTCCGCGCAGGCGGACTTCGTGCCGTTCCAGCGGCGAATTCATTCGCTCCGGCTGGGATGACGGCCTTTACCGGATCAGATCCGCAATCGGCATCATCCGCTCCGTCGCGAGCCCCGGCATCGACTCGCGGTCCCGAGCCCCTCCACCCTCACGCCTCCCGCCACCGTGGACGCGGCGATCCGGCGGGTGGCGGTGTTGTGGCGCGCGCTGGACGAGGCGGGAGAGCGTGCACACATTCAGGCTCGATCACGAGCGCTGCGCTGGCGCGCCGGTCACAGAGCCAGCGAACTGCCACCGGGCCTCTCCCGTGGAACCGTCAGACCTGAGCGAGGACACGCTGTTCGACGTCCTGCTCGACGCGCGCCGGCGCGCCGGGCTGCGCGATACCGTGCGGCACGAGCAGGGAACGCACCTCCCGCTCACACACGCCTACTTCGACCTCGCGTACACCGCCGGGGACGTGCCGAAGCTCGGGCAAGCCGTCCTCGCGCTGCTGGACGAGCCGGCGGACGAGGATGACCGATTGCTGGAGCCGCTGCTGAGCAACCCGGTGACGCCGCGCGAGGCGCTGTGGGCCGCGTACCACCAGGGCAGGGGCATCGGCGCGCTGGGCCACCGCCGCGGCCCGCGCGCGCTGCTGGAAGCCCTGGCGGAGGAGCACGGCTGCCACGAGGCCATCACCACGCTGGCACTCCTGTACTACGCCTCGGAG
>NZ_DASURI010000430.1:0-2145 GCF_036280135.1 Longimicrobium sp. | reverse complement strand
GCCCTCGCGCCGTCCGCCGGACAGGATCCGCGGATTACCGCTTGAGCTGCACCACGTCCTGCAGCATCTCGTCCGCCGTGGTGATGACGCGGCCGTTGGCCTGGAAGCCGCGCTGCGCCACGATCATGTTGGTGAACTCCTGCGCCAGGTCCACGTTGCTCGCCTCGAGCGCGCCGCTGCTGATGAGCGACGTGCTGCCCTCGCGGGCAAAGCCCACGAGCGCCTCGCCGGAGTTGGGCGACGTGCCCCACATGTTGTCGCCCGCGCGCTCCAGGCCGCCGGGGTTGTTGAAGTCGGCCAGGGCGATCTGCCCCAGCGTGACCGTGACGCCGTTGGTGAAGCTGCCGCTGATGGTGCCGCTGGTGTCGATCTGGAAGTCGGCCAGCGTGCCCGCCGCGTAGCCGTCCTGGCTGGCCAGCAGCGCCGTGGTGCGGCCGGCGAACTGCGAGATGGCGTTGAGCCCCGTGCCGCCCGTGAGGTTGATGGCCATCACCGCCGCGCCGCCGGCCGGCTGAAAGCCGATGGGCGAGAAGGTGGAGGTGGAGCCGTTGAGCGTGCCGTCGTTGTTGAAGTTGAGCACGCCCGTGCCGCCCGTGACCGTCGCCGCCTCGGCGGGGGTCAGCGTGGAGGTGTCGACGGCCCAGTTCCACTGGTTGGGCGTGGCCGTCTTGGTGAAGGTGACCTTGAGGTCGTGCTTGGCGCCCAGCGAGTCGTAGACGATGATGGACGTCTCCTCGACGGTGCCCGTGGCCGCGCCGCTGTCCAGGTTGCCGCCCAGCACGGCGCCCGTCGAGGCGCTGGCGGGCGTCTTCTGGCCATAGGGGAGCTGGATGTCGGTGATGCTGTCCACCAGCGTGCCGGCGCTGTTGGACATGCGGCCCTGCAGCACGTAGCCCGTGGTGGGGTTCACCAGGCGGCCGTCGGCGTCCAGCTGGAAGTTGCCGGCGCGGGTGTAGAACTGGCGGGCGCCGTCGCTCACCACGAAGAACGAGTCGCCGCGGATGGCCAGGTCGGTGCTGATGCCCGTGCTCTCGATGTTGCCCTGCGTGAACAGGGTGTCGATGCTGCCCACCTGCGAGCCCAGGCCCACCTGCTTGGCGTTCACGCCGCCGATGCCGTTGCCCGGCGCCACGGCGCCCGAGAGCGTCTGCGCGAAGCTTTCCTGGAACGTCACGCGGCTGCTCTTGAAGGCCAGGGTGTTGACGTTCGCCACGTTGTTGCCGATCACGTCCATGCGGGTCTGGTGGTTCTTGAGGCCGCTGACGCCGGCGAAGAGAGAGCGCATCATCTTCGTGTTCTCCTTGGGATGTCGTTCAGTCGTTTCGTCGAGGATGGGATTTCGCGATCCCGCTGTTACTTCGATTCCACCGCAACCACGTACTGCAGCGGGATCTCGATCCCATTGCTCAGCAGCACCGGCCCTTCCTGTCCGTACCGCACGCCGTCGATGGTGGCGATGGTGTACGTCTGCACCGGCACCGCCGCTCCGGCGGCGTCGGTGACCTCTACCTTGTAGGTGTAGTTGCCCGCGGGGAGGTGCTCCGCGGCGCTTCCCAGCTCCACCGTCTGCCGGCCCGCCTGCACGGCGCCCAGCTCGCGCGAGCCCACCTCGCGCCCCTTCTCGTCGTAGATGCGCACGGTGGCGTTGCCCCCGCCCGCGCCCACCTCGAACGTCACGGACGCCTGCCCGTTCTCGGAGATGCGCACGTCGTCGCCCTGCGCCGTGACTTGGCGGCCCAGCGTGCCCATGGCGTTCTGCGCGTTGATGCCGCTCAGGGCCAGCTGCGCCATCTCGGCCTGCGAGCTGAGCTGCGTGCCGATGCCGATGAGCTGCTCCAGGCTGCTGAACTGCGCCAGCTGGGCGGCGAACTCCTCGCCCTGCATGGGGTTCATGGGATCCTGGTTCTGCATCTGCGTCACGAGCAGCCGCAGGAACTCCTCCTTGCCCAGCTTGCCCCCCGGCCCGCTGACGGCGTTGCTGAACGCCGATGATGGGGTGGACGCCTGCGCGCCCTGGACGGACGAGATCATCCGTTCTTCTGTCCTTCCCGCTCCCGCCGGGAGCGCTCGTGGGTGTCGTTGGGGTCCCGGCGCGGCTGGCGCGCGGGTGCATCGTCCGCTTGGCGCGGGGTGGCGCCGGGGGTG
>NZ_DASURI010000429.1:0-7649 GCF_036280135.1 Longimicrobium sp. | reverse complement strand
GCCGTGGTGCCGTCGTAGCCTTGGCGCATCTCGCCCATCCCGGGGATGCTCATCACCATCAGCATCTTGTTGGGGCGCGACTGCCACATCTCCATGGTCATGGTCATGCCGGCGGCGGGCATGGACATCTCGCCCCGCATGTGGCGGTGCGTGGCGCTGGCAATGGCGTCCGCGCCGCCGATGGCCTGCATGTACGCGTCCACGATCTGCCGCGCCGCGGGCAGGTCCTGCGCGTGGGCCCTGGGCGCGGGGGCCAGCGAAGCCGCCACGCCGGCGAGCACCAGGGTGCGGATGAGGTTGGTCTTGCAGATCATGTCACGTCCTCAGAAAAAGAGAGTGCAGCGGCCGCATCCCCCGGCCGCGAGGGTTCCTTCCCCGCCGGGCGGAGGCCTTCCCCGCCCGGTCCGTCCATCGTCATCGGCCCCGACCCCAGTCGCGCCGATCCGTCGTCATCGGCGGATCCGACCCGAGCCGGTCGCCGATCCGTCCTCGTCGGCCCACCCTCGTCCTCGGTCGAATCCCATCCGTCGTCAGCCGATCATCGTCGCCGGTGCCCCTTGTACGGGGTCAGCGCCCCGCCGGATTCGCCTGGGCGGCGATCCACGCCACGGCGGCGTCCAGCGCGGGGTCGTGCCCGGCCAGCAGCGCCGCGCGCGTGGGCGGCGCGGGGGTGTCGGGGATCACGCCGTCGCCCTCCCAGCGCACGCCGTCGGGCCCCACGAAGTCGGCGATGGCGTGCAGCAGCACGTCGCCGTTGGGCAGCCGCGGCATGAGCGCGGGGAGCGCCTGCCCGCTGCTGGGCACGCCGAACACGCGCGCCCGGCCCAGCGCCTTCATCCCGCCCGCGAAGAACTCCGACGTGCTGGCCGTCCGCTCGTCCACCAGCACGGCGACGGGCCCCGCGAACGGCGTCACGGGCCGCGCGTCCGGCGACACGCGGCGGGGGTTGATGACCAGGTGCGCCACGTCGCGCCGGGTGAGCATGGTGCCCAGCGTGTCGCGCCGGTCCACGAAGTGCCCCGCGAAGCCCGGCGCCATGGCGCCCAGCCCGCCCGGGTTGCCCCGCAGGTCCACGACGATGCCGTCCATGCCCCGCAGGGCGTCCACGGCGCGGTCCAGGTCCTGGGCAATGGCGGGGAGCCAGATGGGAAAGCGGATGACGCCGATGCGCCTGCCGCCCGCCTCCACCTGCTCCGTCTCAACCCGGGCCAGGATGGGCGGCAGGTTGCCCAGCGTGCTCATCCGCCCCTGCAGGGGACGAAGGACGAGCGCCACCTCCATCCGCCGGTCCGAGCCGTCGCGAAAACGGGCCCGCACGGTGTCGCCCGCCGTGCCCTCGAACCCCGACTCCATGGCGGCGGAGGCGTGGTAGGCAAAACGCCGCGGGTCCGCCGTGCCGGGCAGCCGGGCCAGCGCGTCGCGGATGCGCTGCTCCGTCATGGCCCCCGCCTGCTCCACGATCCAGCCGGGGTGAACACCCGCCGCCTCGGCCGCGCCGCCGGGAAGCACGCGCGTCACCAGCAGGGCGTCGTCCACCCAGCGCAGCTCCAGCCCCGCGTCGCCCGGGGGGCCCGTGCGCTCGGACTGCGACGCCGCCAGCGCCTCGGCCGCGTCGCCGGGGATCACCACCAGGTGCGACGCGCCCAGCCGGTCCAGCATTCCCTGGATGACCGTGCGCAGCTCCGCGTCGTCGCGGGCGGCGCGGGCGCGGGGCAGCAGCTCGTCGCGCGTGGCCCGCCAGTTGACCCCGTTGAAGGTGCTGTCCCAGTAGGTGCGGTGGATGATGGACCACGCGGAGTCGAACGTGGCCTCCGCCAGGGCCGGGTCCAGCCCTTTTGCCTGCGCGCGCGCCGCCGGGGCGAACGCGCAGCCGGCCAGGGCGAGCGCCGCCGCCGTCAGCAGGGTGCGCTTCATCGTCCGTCCTCCGCCGCGATGGCCCGCACCACGTCGTCGATGGCGCGAATGCGGTCCGCCTGCGCCGCCTCGCCGTTCCCGATGATCACGAAGATCAGCTCCCGCCCGTCACGCATCGTCAGGTACCCGCTGAGAGAGTTCACGCCGCCGATGTAGCCCGTCTTGGCCGCCACGCGCCCCGGCAGGTCCTGGAACCGGCTGCGCAGCGACCCCTCGCGCGCCGCCGAGACGGGGAGCTTTTGCCGGACGACGGCCAGCCGCGGCGTCCGGCGGACGTAGTCCAGCAGCCGGGCCAGGGCCCGGGGCGTCACGCGATTGCCGTCGGAGAGCCCCGAGCCGTCGCGCAGGACGAAGTCGGCGCTGTCCACGCCCACGACGCCCGTGAGAAAGGCGCGCTCCAGGGCCAGCCCCGCGTCCCAGCTGCCCTGCCCCCGCACCTCGCGGCCCAGCGTCTTTACGAGCACCTCGGCAAAGAGGTTCTGGCTGTTGAGCAGCACGGGGCCAATGGCCTGCGGCAGGGGCGGCGAACGCCAGTCGAAGACCGCCGCCGATCCGCCCGAGACGGACGCGGACGGGTCGGAGACGATGCGGATTTCGTCGCGGGCCACGTCGATGCCCCGGCGCTCCAGCGTCTCGCGGAATACGGTGCCCGTCCAGCGCGCCGCGTCGTCCACGGCAAAGTGCTCCTCGTCCGCGCCCGCGTCCACGGGCACCTGCCCCACGGCGCGGACCTCGCCCGGCGCCGTGCCGCGCTGGAGGTCGATGGTGCGCGAACCGCCGGACGCCACCGTGCGCGCCTCGTTGCGCAGGCGGTACGCGCCGCTGGACGGCTCGGCCGTGACCCGCGCGGGGGTGCCCGCGGAGGCGCCGGGGCGCAGGGTGACGTCGATGGAGTTGTCGTTGAACAGCAGGGCGCTCACGGGCGCCGCGTACCACCACAGCCGGTCCGCGGGGTCCCAGTCCGGGCGCACGTACTCGCGGTCCCACCAGCTCTCGTCGGCGATGACGCCGCCCGTGACGCGACGGATGCCGCGCGCCGCCAGCGAATCGGCCATGCTGTCCAGCACGGCCGTGCGGTCGCCGAAGTACCGCCCGCTGATCATGGGATCGCCGCGCCCGTACAGCACCAGGTCCCCCTGCAGCACGCCGTCCACCACGGGGCCCGTGGCGTACACGCTCGTGCGGAAGCGGTAGTCCGGGTCCAGGTGGTGCGCGGCCGTCGCCGTAACGACGAGCTTGAGGTTGCTGGCCGGCACCATGGGCCGCGCGGCGTTGCGGGCGTAGACCACCGTGCCCGTGGCCGCGTCGCGCACCTCGATCCCCCACGTGACCCGGGAGATGGACGGACGGGACAGCACGGCGTCGATGCGCCGGGCCAGTGCGTCGCGCGCGGGCGCGGAAGTGGCGTATGCGGGTGAATCTGCTACATTCCCCGCGGTCGATGCCTGCGCGGCGAGCAGCACGGGGGCCGCGAGGGCCGGCAGCAGGGCCGCAACGAGGCGGCGTGGGGCAAGGGACCGGATGGACGACACGAGGCGTATGGCCCGGGTGACGGGGGGATGAGCGAAATCCTGTTCGCGGACGACGACGAGGCACTGCGCCGCATGGTGGGCGACCTGCTTCGGCACGCCGGACACACGGTCCGGGTGGCCGAAAACGGGACCCTGGCCCTGGCCGAGGTGCGCCGCCAGCCGCCGGAGCTGGTGATCCTGGACTACCGCATGGGCCGGCCCGACGGGTTCACGGTGTGCCGGCAGATCAAGGACGACCCGCGCACGGGCCACCTGCCCGTGCTCATCCTCACGGGGCAAAGCACCATCGAGGACCGCCTGGGCGGCTTCGAGGCGGGCGCCGACGACTACCTGGCCAAGCCGTTCGACGCGCGCGAGCTGCTGGCCCGCGTCACGGCCCTGCTGCGCCAGTCCCGCCGCGCGCTGGACCGCAATCCCACCACGGGGCTGCCCGGCGGCGAGGCCATCCAGCGCGAGATCGACCGGCGCCGCGAGAGCGAGGCGCCCTTTGCCGTGGTCTACTTCGACCTCGACGACTTCAAGCCGTTCGCCGACCGCTTCGGCTTTGCCGTGGCCGACGAGGCCATCCGCGAGGCCGGCCGCGCCATCAGCGCCACGGCCGAGGGGCGCGGCGACGCGTTCGTGGGCCACGTGGGCGGCGACGACTTCGTCCTCGTGTGCCCCGCCGGCGAGGCGCGCGAGCTGGCCCGCATTGCCCGGGCGCGCTTCAGCCAGGCCCTGCCCCGCCACCTTCCCGACGACGCCGTACGCGAGGGCGTGTACCGCGCCGCGGACCGCGCGGGCGTGGAGCGCGAGTTCCCGCTCACGCGGCTTTCGGCCGCCGTGGTGCGGGTGAACCCGGCCCGGTGGACCACGCTGGAGCGCCTGGGCGAGATCGTCGCCGAGGCCAAGCTTCGCGCCAAGGGCGCGGGCAGCGGCGGCGTGGCCGAGACGGAATTGTAAGGCGTTCGAGCCGCAAATGTAACCGCCCCCGTGGGTTGCGCTCAAGGCGCGGCCCGCGGGGGCGTTCTTTCGTTACGATTCTATCGCGACAACGGGGACCCTCCCGCGTGTCATTCTGAGCGGAGCGCCGTCGCGATCCGTCCCGTGCAGGAGGGCGCGGAGCGAAGAATCGGGTCGCGCCGAGCACGGCACTCGCCCGTGCACGGGCCCCTCGCCGGGGAACTCAGCGCGCGGGCGGGATCACGCACGCCCGCAACCAGATTCTTCGGTCGCCCGGCGCCTGACGCATCACGCACGGGATGGATCGCGCCGGCGCCGGCCTCGCTCAGAATGACAGCACGGGACAGAGGGACAAGGCGCCCCGCCTACGGCGCGACGACGACGAACTCCGTCGGCAGGCCCGCGGCGGCCACGTCCCCGGGGCCGTAGACGACGCGCTGCAGCAGGTGGTCCACCGCGCTGATGCTCTGCACCCGCCACGTTCCCGCGTCCGCCGCGGTAAACTGCAGCCCGCACTCCACGCCCAGGTCCGTCACCCGCTCGCTGGAGCCCTGCGCGCATGCCAGCGTGCGCGTGGCATCGTCCCCCCTCTGGAAGACCACCTGCACCTCGCGCACGCCCGCCTCGTCCACCGACTCGAACGCGTACAGCCGCACCTGGAGCGTATCCACCCCGGCCCGCACCGTGTCCGGCGCGAAGCTGAAGTGCGTGAACCGCGGCGCCACCGTGTCCGCCAGGGGGCTCACTACCTGGAACGTCGTCCGGAACCCCGCCGAATCCAGCGCGGCGCGCGTGTACGTCCGCCGGTTCTCGTTGCCGTCCCGCAGCGTCACGGAATCCACCGTGAACGTTCCCCCGTGAAAGAACGAGGGGATCATGTTCTGAAAGGTGAACGGCACCGTGAGCCCGCGCTGGGCGGGCACCATGCTGCCCGCCCACCGCATGGGCGGGTTGCCGCCGCCGCTCACCCACACCACGGGGCCGGCGGGGCCCAGCAGGTCGTCCGTGGCCACCACCACCAGCTGCAGCATGCGCGCGTCCGCCGTCACCGTGTCCTGCACGATGCGCAGCGAGTCCAGCGTGGGCGCCTTTACGTCCACCACGGCGCTCTGGATGTGCACGTGCGCCGGCGCGCCGGCCGCCAGCAGCTGCGCGTGGGTCACGCGGCGGGTGCCCATCGTCACGCTCTCCACCCGCCACGCGCCGCCGCGCACGCCCGTCCGCGGCACCAGCCCGCAGCGCCACTCCATGGGGCCGCCCGGCACGGGGCTGGGATTGTTGATGGCGCACACGCCGGACCCGCCGTCCGGGTGGCGGATCACCACCTCCATGTACAGGGGCAGCCCCGGCGGGCCGCTGTACGCCGCGCGAAACCGCAGCGAGTCCAGCCCGTTCGCCCGCACGGACGGGGTCAGGATCTCGAAGCGGTCCACCGTGGCCAGGGGAAACGCGCCGTCGTCCACGATCACCCGCACGCTGCCCGTGCGCCCGCCGCTGCTGGCCGTCACCGTCGCCCCGCCCGGCCGCACGCCCGTCACCACGCCTTCCGCGTCCACCCGCGCGATGCTCGTGTCCGACGACGTCCACGTCACGGGCGCGCCGGCCACCACGCCGCCGGCCAGGTTGCGCACCGTGGCGGCCAGCGGCGTCGTGTCGCCCACCACCACCGACGGGCCAATGGGCAGCACGCCCACCCAGCCGGCCTCCGCGCGCACGGGCGCGGCCACGTACACGGTGAACGCAAAGCGCGTCACCGTGCTCGGCATGGTAAACCGCCACTCCTTCGCGGCGCTCGTGTCGCCCGGGGCCAGGATTCCGTCGTACTGGAAGTACGGCTGCCCCGCCGCGCTGAAGAACGCCGCGCCGTCCTCGTTCGCCACCGCCACGGGCCCGCTGCCGCCCGTCGCCGTGGGCCCGGACGCGAAGAAGATGCGCACGCCGCTGGGCGAAGGCGTCTGCCCGTCCGTCGTTCCCAGCGCCTGCGGCGTGAGGTTCTCCACCGTCACGTTCACGCGGAACGTGTCCGCGCCGTCGTAGCTTGCGCCCGACGACGCCAGCCGCACGTACACGCCCTGCCCGCCGATGACGGCCGCGTTCACGCCTGGCACGGATACCCCGCCCGCGCCGCCGCACGCTACGGTTCCGTCCGCGACGGACGCCGTGCACGTCACGGCCGCCAGCGCCGACGGCGGAAGCGGCGCGGGTCCGTCCGGCGCCGCCGCGGGGTTGCGGTCGGCGCAGGCGGCGAGCGCCAGCAGCCCGGCCACCAGGATGGACGAGCGAATACGTGTGATGGAGCGCATCATTGGATCGAGATGGAAACAGGGATCGGCGGGATCGGCGGAAACATCCGGTGAGAGAGCATGATCTTAGTTGTCGACATCCATCGCGGCAACGGACGGTCCCTGCCTGGCGGCTCGCCATCCAGCCCCGGCATCGTTTTCCCGATCGCGATCAGGTGGATGATGCGCATCGGCGGATTCCGCGCTCCGCCGCCGACACTATGCCTCTTCGAAAAAACGCGGATGCCGTCCCCTCGCCGAAAGCAGCCCCTCTACCAAGGGACGCCGTCATCCTGCTGGTTCCTCCGGTCCGCGACCGGCCGTTGCGTGGCAGAGATCCAGCGCTTCCCACCTCCTCCAGCAGCGTTGAGAGAGGTGGGCGGGCTCCGCGAGCCGGAGGGGGCGTTCACGAAGGCCTGTCGCGCCGGGTCAGCCCGAATCTCGTTCAGGATGCGTGTCTGGCGCATCATCCGCCCGTGGTGCCCAGGAACCGCGCGGGGATGGGATTGGCGTCGCTCTCCACGTCGAACACCATGTTGGTGATCCACCAGCGGTCCTGGTGATAGATCAGCTGCACGCCGTTGATCCCCCGCTCCACGATGTCCCCCTTGGGACCCGTCAGGCGCGTCTCGTACGTGCTGAACACCTGCGCGATCGAGCCGAAGCGGTCCAGGTGGAACCCGATCTCCCGCTCCCAAAACCCGTCCCCCGTCTGGTAGCCCGGACCCGCCGCCCGGATGAACGTCTCCACCGAGAGGTTGAAGAGCCGGGGCTGCCCCGTGGACGGGTCCGTCTGGAGAAAGGCGAGCTGCGCGCCGCCCAGGAACAGCGAGCGAAAGCGGTCCCAGTCGCGCGGCCGCGCGGCGGGGCCGGAGATCACGTCGTACAGCGCCTCGACGATGGCCTGGGGCGACCGCACGTCCGAGGGCCGGGCGGGCGGCGGGGTCGTCGTCTGCGCGCTCAACGGCGCGCCCACCAG
>NZ_DASURI010000428.1:0-3989 GCF_036280135.1 Longimicrobium sp. | reverse complement strand
CGCACCGCGGGCACACGGCCCACAGCCGCCCCCGCTCGGCATCGAACGCCAGGCTGCGGCCCACGGGAAAGTGCTCCACGGACTCGTTGGAGCCCAGGTCCGCCGCGCAGAAGATGCAGTTGCGGTACATCCGTCTCTCCCCGGGCGTTACGCCAGCCGCGGCGGCACGGCGGCGGGGACGTCGTCGGGCAGGCGATCGGCGATGGACGCGATCTCCTCCGCCTGCCGCCACATCTCCTCCAGCGCCGCCAGCTCGCCCTCGAGCGCGCGACGCTCCGTCTCCTCGTGCAGGGCCATCTCGAGGGCGGCCGCGCGCATCTGCAGGTAGGCGTGGTCGCCGCCCAGGGGGCTGCGGTCTCCCAGCACCGCCATCTCCTGCCGTTCGCGCGTGAGACGATCCATGGGCCCGCGGCTTTCGCGCGCCGCGCGGCGGTACCAGTAGGCGGCCGGGTCCTCGGGCAGCTCCAGGGTAAGCCCGCCGCGTGCCGCGCGTTCCAGCCATGCCTGGGCCGATCCCGCGCCGGAGATGGAGCGCACGGCGCCCTGCACCTGCAGGGGCGTGGCGCCGCGGATGTTCATGAGGGCAAGGCTGCGCCCCAGCGCGGTGCGCGCGCGGGCGCCGTGCAGCGCCACGAACCCGCCGCTGATGGTGGGCACCTGCACGAACGGCGTGCCGGCCTCATCGTCCCAGTCCATGAACGCGCCGCGAAAATCCGCCTTGCGCAGCCAGCGCTCCGCGCCGCCCGTCTCGGCGGAGGACAGGCGCAGCAGCACGCGGCCGTCCGTGCCCGCGTGCCACAGGCGGTTGGCGCCGCGGTTGATGGCGTTGTACGTACCCTCCGCGATGGCGATGACGCCCTGCCCCGCCACGAAGACGAAAGGCAGGGTGAGGGTGGCCGCCACCAGCGCGGCGGCGGCGGCCACCGCGGCCACCCCGCCCGTGGCGGCGACGGCGCCCGCGGCCACGAGGTAGCTCTTTCGCCGCCGCAGCAGGTGGCGGCCGTAGCGCCACGCGGCCAGCTCGCCCTGCCCGGCCCGTCCCACGCGGACCAGGCGGGTTCCGTCCGCCAGCCGCGCCAGGCCGATGTTCTCGCGCTGGGCGCGCAGCCGGCAGTCGCGGAACCGGCGCTCGGCGTCCTCGATGGCCTCCCAGCGCTCCTCCAGGGGCGCCAGGTTCCACCGCGCGCACCGCGGGCACACGGCCCACAGCCGCCCCTTCTCGCCGTCGAAGGCCAGCGTGCTTCCCACGGGAAAGTGGGACAGGGACTCGTTGCCTCCCAGCGCGGCCGAGCAGAAGATGCAGTTGGCGTACATCGTTCTCCACCGTGTGGGGATCGGAGCGGATCCCGGTGCGTCCGGAAAGGAGAAACCCGAGGGTGCGGATCGTCCCGGCGGGCGTCCTCAGCCGGAGCGAATGAATTCGCCGCTGGAAAGGCACGAAGTCCGCCTGCGCGGACTGCCCCGGCGGAGGTCGCCTCCCGTGCACCGGGGCGGGCTTCGATGGCTCGGACGCGGCCGGTGTGCACGGCGATGGCGTGCGGCAGGAGCTGTCGGCGAAGGCCGACATCGCGCAGTCGGAGCCGCGAATTCATTCGCCGGGGCTGGGACGCCGCGATGCCGGCTCGATCCCGATCCGCGACCGGCATCACCCACTCCGGCCGGGGACGGCGTCTGATCGAATCCCGTCCGCGATCGGCATCACCCACCCGGCGCGGAGACGGCCTTCCCGGATCAGACCCGCGATCGGCATCACCCACTCCAGCCCGGAGACGGCCGCCTGATCGAATCCGATCCGCGATCGACATCACCCGTCGCACCGGCTCCGAGAGGACGGCACTCAGCCGCGCAGGTGCAGGCGCGGGGGCTCGGAGGGGGGCAGGTGATCCGGGAGCGCGTCGGCGATGGCGGCGATCTCCTCCGCCTGGCGCCACGCGGCCTCCAGCCCGGCCAGCTCGCCTTCCATGGCGCGGCGCTCCTGCTCGTCGTGCAGGGCCATCTCCAGCGCCAGCGCGGCCACGGGCGTGAGCTGCCGCTTTTCCATCCCCTCGCGCTTGCCCAGCACGCCGCCGCGCAGGGCCGCCTGCCGCAGGTACGCCTCGGCCGACGTGGCGCCCTCGATGAGCCGCACGGCATCGCCCACGCGGTCGCGCGAGGCGCCCTTCTTGTTCACGAGCACCATGGCGCGGTTGAGCACCGCGCGCGCCTGATCCGCCGGCAGCATGAGCTCCGTCGACGGGCTGAACTTCACGCGGCCCCAGCCGTCCGTCTTGCGCTTTTCCTGCTCCACGTCGGGCACGTGCAGCGCCACGCCGCCGTCGTCGCCCGCGGCCAGCCGCGCGCCCTGCACGTGCCAGCGGCGGATGGCCACCTCGCGCCCCGTGGGCGAGAGGGCCGCGGGGATGCGGTGGATGACCTTGCGCTGCTGCTTCTCTTCCCACGCGTGCGCGGCGATGGACCAGAAGCCGCCCAGCCCGCCGCCGATCTGCAGGGCGATCAGGCCGCCCACGGCCACGAGCCCCGCCGCGCCCACGGCCACGCCGCCCAGGATGTACTGCCGGCGCCGGCGCACGAGCTGGGTGCCGTAGCGCCACGCGGCCAGCTCGCCGGCCAGGGCCTCGCCCACGCGGATGAGGCGCGTGCCGTCCGGCAGCTTGCACAGGCCGATGTTCTCCGACTGCACGCGCAGCCGCGAGTCGCGAAAGCGGCGCTCCGCGTCTTCCACCGCCTCCCAGCGCTCCTCCAGCGGCGCCAGGTTCCAGCGGCAGCACTTGCCGCACACGGCCCACAGGCGCCCGCGCGGGGCGTCGAAGGCCACGCTGCGGCCCACGGGGAACGCCTCGATGGACTCGTTGGTGCCCAGGTCCGCCGAGCAAAAGATGCAGGTGCGATACATCGGTGTCCCATCTCCCTTCCGTGCCGCCGGACGAGACGATCCCGATCCGGCCCTACTCCGCTTCCGCCTCCGCCGCGCCGCGCCCGCGCGTGACCCAGCGGTCCGCCACCCGCTCGCGGTCGCGCAGGGGCTGGCCCGTGCCGCCGCGGCGAATCATCACCAGCTCCGCCGCGATGCTCACGGCGATCTCCTCGGGCGTCTCGGCGCCCACGTCCAGCCCGATGGGCGCGTGGACGGCGCGCAGCCGGTCCGCCGCGATCCCCTCGGCGGCCAGGGCCTCCAGCGCGGCCCGCGTGCGCCGCCGGCTGCCGATCATCCCCACGTACGCGGGGAGCGACGGGCCCAGGAGGATGCCGCGCAGCGCCTCGAAGTCGTACTTGTGGCCGCGCGTCACCAGGACGAGAAACGTCCGCGGGGTGATGCGGATGCCGCGGAACGGGTCCGCGAAGTCCGCCCGCCGCACCTGGGCCGCGTCCGGGAAGCGCTCCCGCGTGGCGAACTCCGGCCGGTCATCCAGCACGGTCACGCGAAAGCCCAGCATCGCACCGACCTGGCACAGGGGCCGGGCCACGTGCCCCGCGCCCACGATCACCAGCTCCGGCGGCGGGGCGTGCGGCTCCAGGTAGACCGTGACGCGCGCGCCGTCCGCCTCCACCTCCGCCGATCCCGGGCGGGTGTCATCCGCCAGGGCGCTGCGTGCGATACGGAGGGCGGCCGCGTCGAGATTCGCGTCCCCCAGCGTGCCCGCGTGGCGACCGGCCCAGACGCACATCCGCTCGCCGGCGGCCGGCCCGCCGGGAGACGATTCCAGGACGGTGAGCCCCACCACGGGGTCGCCGCCCTCCAGCGCCTCGCGCGCGTGGTGCGCCGCGCGCGCCACGCTCAGCCGTTCCGTCACGCGCCGTCCCGCCAGCGCCGGTAGTCTTCGGGGGTGTCCAGGTCCGGGGCCAGCGCGTCCACGGGCACCGCCGCCAGGTCCGCGGCGTGGGCGTGGACCACGCTGCGCGCGCCCTCCGGCAGGTCCGTGCGCATGAGCTCGCCAAAGACGCGGCGGTCAAAGAGGACGGGGTGCCCGTGCTTTCCGCCGCGCGCGGGG
>NZ_DASURI010000427.1:0-5527 GCF_036280135.1 Longimicrobium sp. | reverse complement strand
GTCGCTCGATCCCGCGCGCAACCGCATCCGGAACCGGCTGCTGCCGTACGCCGAGCGCCACGTGGCGCGGGGGGCGCGCCGCAGCCTGGCGCGGCTGGCCCGGCTGGCGGCAGAGGACGCGGCCGCGTGGGAGGCCGCCCTCGCGCCCCTGCTGGCGGAGACGGTCCGCGAGGAGGACGGGGCGCTCGTGCTTGTCCGGGAACGGCTTACGGCTTATGATTGGTCGTTGCGCGCCCGCGTGCTGCGGGCGGCGCTGCGCCGGCTGGGCGCCGTGCCGGACCGCACGGGAACCCGCCTGGCGCTTCAGTTTATCAGCGATGCACCCAGTGGACGCGTCCTGACGCTCCCGGGCGGCGTGCGCATCACCACCGAGTTTGGCGCGGCGCGCGTGGAACGCGTCACCGCACGGCCGGCGGAACCCGCCCCGGACGAGCCGCTCGTCATCGGCGAGGGCGGCGGGGAAGGGCGCTTCGTCATCGGCGGGCGGGCGGGGACGGCGCGGTGGACGCGCGGCCCGGCAGACGCGGACGACGGAGACGCGCGCACGCTGCGGATCGCGGCGGAGCGCGCCCGGTTCCCCCTGACGCTGCGGGGGCGGGCGCCCGGCGACCGCATCCGCACCCGGGCGGGCACGCGGCTGCTCAAGAAAGTGCTGGGCGAGGCGCGCGTTCCCCTGCGGGCGCGGCACGCCCTGCCCGTGCTGGTGGACGCGGAGGGCGCCGTCCTGTGGGTGCCCGGCCTTGTCACTGCGGACGGATGCACGCCCCGGCCCGGCGAACGGGCCATCACCCTAGCCGTTTTCTGATGTCGACCAGCGCGGAAACCCTGGCACGTACCGGGGGAAAGCACATCTCGCACGTCCTGTTCAGCGAGGAGCAGATCGCCCGCCGCGTGCGGGAGCTCGGCGAGCAGATCACCCGCGAGATCCCCGAGGGCGAGGACATCCTGGTGCTGGGGCTTCTCAAGGGATCGTTCATCTTCGTGAGCGACCTGGTGCGCGAGATCCGGCGCCCCATCGAGGTGGACTTCCTCATCGTCTCCAGCTACGGCGGCGGCACGGAGTCGTCGGGCGAGGTGCAGCTGCTGTACGCCCGGCAAGCCAGCATCGAGGGCAAGCACGTCATCCTGGTGGAAGACATCGTGGACAGCGGCACCACCCTCAACCGGCTCATCCCCATGCTGGAAAAGCGGGGGCCCAAGTCGCTCGAGGTGGCCGCCCTGCTGCACAAGCACATCGCCAAGGAGATGGTGCGCGACGCGAAGTGGGTAGGCTTCGACTGTCCGCAGGAGTTCGTGATCGGGTACGGGCTGGACCACTCCGAAAAGTACCGCCACCTGCCGTTCGTGGGCGTCATCGAGCCCTGAGCCGGCGGCCGGTTTCAATCTTGACGCGGGCGCGCTGACGCCGTCCGCGGGCGCAAGGAAAGCAGTCCATGGCAGACGAAGAAAAGGGCACGCCCAAGCAGCAGCCGCCCAAGCTGGGCCGGGTTACCCGGACGGCCGGGTTCTGGCTGCTGCTGGTGCTGGTCTCCATCATCGCCGTTCAGCTCACGAGCGGCGGCACCAAGCCCGTGCGCGAGATCACCTACTCGGAGTTCCGCGGCCAGGTGCGGGGCGGCAACGTGCAGGAGGTGACCATCATCGACGGGGTGCTGCTGGAGGGCACGGTCAAGCGGCCGTGGCGCAACCCCCAGCGCAACCTGGAGGTGTCGCGCTTTCGCACCCGCGCGCCCGTCAAGGACAGCGAGGCGCTGGTGGAGCAGCTGGAGGCCGCGGGCGTGCAGATCAAGGCCCGCGAGCCGCAGATCGGCTGGGCCGAGGTGCTGGTGCGCGCGCTCCCGTGGCTGCTCATCATCGGCCTGTGGGTGTTCTTCTTCCGGCAGATGCAGGCCAGCGGCAACAAGGCCTTCCAGTTCGGCAAGAGCAAGGCGCGGCTGCTGACGGGCGAGTCGCCCAAGGTCACGTTCGAGGACGTGGCCGGGGCCGAGGAGGCCAAGGCCGAGCTGGCCGAGATCGTGGAGTTCCTCAAGGACCCCAAGAAGTTCGGCCGGCTGGGCGGGCGCATTCCCAAGGGCGCGCTGCTGGTGGGCCCCCCGGGCACGGGCAAGACGCTGCTGGCCCGGGCCGTGGCCGGCGAGGCGGGGCGGCCGTTTTTCAGCATGAGCGGCTCGGACTTCGTGGAGATGTTCGTGGGCGTGGGCGCCAGCCGCGTGCGCGACCTGTTCGAGCAGGGCAAAGCCCACGCGCCGTGCATCATCTTCATCGACGAGATCGACGCGGTGGGCCGTCACCGCGGCGCGGGCCTGGGCGGCGGGCACGACGAGCGCGAGCAGACGCTCAACCAGCTGCTGGTGGAGATGGACGGCTTCGAGAGCAACGAGGGCGTCATCCTCATCGCCGCCACCAACCGTCCCGACGTGCTGGACCCGGCGCTGCTCCGTCCCGGCCGCTTTGACCGGCAGATCGTGGTGGACGCGCCGGACCTGCGGGGCCGCGAGGGCATCCTCAAGGTGCACCTGCGCAAGGTGCCCACGCACAGCGACGTGGAGGTGGGCGTGCTGGCCCGCGGCACGCCGGGCATGTGCGGCGCCGACCTGGCCAACCTGGTGAACGAGGGCGCCCTGCTCGCCGCCCGCCGGGGCCGCGAGAAGGTCTACATGACCGATCTCGAGGACGCCAAGGACAAGGTCATGCTGGGCGCCGAGCGCCGCTCCTTCGTCATGAAGGAGGAGGAGCGCAGGCTGACGGCGTACCACGAGGCGGGCCACGCCCTGTGCGCCATGGTGGTGCCCGGCAACGACCCGCTGCACAAGGTGACCATCGTTCCCCGTGGGCGGGCCCTGGGCATCGCCTTTACGCTGCCCGAGGACGACCGCGTGTCGGTCACCCGGCAGCAGCTGGAGGCGCGGCTGGTGATGATCTACGGCGGCCGCGCGGCCGAGGAGCTCATCTTTGGCCGCGACCGGGTGACGACGGGCGCCAGCAGCGACATCCAGAAGGCCACGGGGCTGGCCCGGCGCTACGTGACGCAGTGGGGCCTGTCCGACGCCGTGGGCCCGGTCGCCATCTCCGAGGCGGAGCAGGAGGTCTTCCTGGGCCGTGACCTGCAGTCGCGCCGCGAGGTGTCGGAAAAGACGGCGGAGCTGGTGGACGCCGAGGTGGCGCGGGTGCTGAACGACGCCCTGGGCCGCGCGCGCGGCACGCTGCGCGACAACGTGGACCACCTGCACGCCATCGCGCAGAACCTGCTGGAGCGCGAGACGCTGACCCGCGAGGAGGTGGACCTGCTGATGGCCGGCAAGCCGCTGCCGCCCATCAAGTCGGTGGACATCCCCGGCCCGCCGGAGGTGCCGGAGCTTCCGATCGCGGCCACGGAGCGTCCCAAGACGCCCACGCCCGAGCTCAAGCCCCGCCTGGCGTAAACGGCGGTACGGACGGTACGAGGTACGAAGGTACGGATCGGCTCCGCGTCTCCCCAGGCGCGGGGCCGATCTCGCGTTCAGGCGGGAAAGCCAAAAGCATTTCTCACGCAGAGGGAGCAGAGGCAGCAGAGTACTTTGTCGCGCGATGAAGTACTCTGCTGCCTCTGCTCCCTCTGCGTGAGAATGCAGTTGTCGTTGTCGTTTGCGCTGGAACCTGAGCCGGGTGCTTGCCTTTGCGCTTTCGGAGTTGATACCTTCGGCCTATGACGATGCCCAGCGCGCCCGCTTTCGCCTTCCCCGCCCAGTCCCCGGCGCCCATGCCGGGTGCGGACGTGGACACGTGGCGGATCGGCGGGCGCGTGCTGGCCCTGGACCGGCCGCTCGTCATGGGCATCCTGAACGTCACCCCCGACAGCTTCAGCGACGGCGGACGCTTCCACGCGCTGGACGCGGCCGTGCGGCGCGCGCGGCAGATGGCGGACGAGGGCGCGGACCTGCTGGACCTGGGCGGTGAGTCCACCCGGCCCGGCGCGACCCCGGTTTCCGCGGACGAGGAAGCCGCCCGCGTGGTGCCCGTCCTCCGCGCCCTGCGCGACGCGCTGGACCTGCCGCTCTCCGTCGACACCCGCAAGGCCGACGTGGCGCGCGCGGCCCTGGACGCGGGCGCCCACGTCGTCAACGACGTCTCGGGGCTGGCGGATCCCGCGATGGCCGGCGTCGTTGCATCCACCGACGCGGGGCTCGTGCTGATGCACATGCGCGGCACCCCCGACACCATGCAGTCGCTCACGGACTACGGGGACGTGGTGGACGACGTGGCGGCGGAGCTGCAGCCCTCGCTCGCGCGGGCGGACGCGGCGGGCATCGCCCGCGACCGCGTGGTGCTGGACCCCGGCATCGGCTTCGCCAAGACGGGCGCGCAGAACCTGGAGCTCATCGCCGGGCTGGGGCGGCTGCGGGCGCGCCTGGGGCGGCCCGTGCTGCTGGGGGCGTCGCGCAAGGCGTTCATCGGCGCGCTGCTGGGCGGCATTCCCGCGGCGGAGCGCGACGCGGGCACGGTGGGCGCGTGCGTGGCCGGGCTGGCGCGCGGCGCGCGCATCTTTCGCGTGCACGACGTGCGCGGCGCGCGGCAGGCGCTGGACGTGGCGTGGGCTGTTCTCCGCACGCCGGAGCGCGCGCCGTGAACACGCTCATGGAGCGCTTCGGGTTCCTGGCGCCGGACTGGAAGGATCTCTTCGAGATCCTCATCGTCGCCGTCGTGGCCTACCGCGCCCTGCTGGTGCTGGCGGGGACGCGCGCCATCCAGATGCTGCTGGGGCTGTTCGTCGTCATCCTGATGTACGCGGCGGCGCGCGTGCTGGACCTGCAGCTGGTGGAGTACCTGCTGGAGCGGGTGTTCGAGTACGGCGTGTTCGCCCTGCTCATCGTCTTTCAGCCGGAGCTGCGCAACGCCCTGGCGCACCTGGGGCAGAACCGGCTGCTCAAGTTCTTCTCCCGCCTGGAGCAGACGCAGGTGGCCAGCGAGGTCACCGAGGCCGTGGAGGAATTGTCGCGCAGCAAGACGGGCGCGATCATCGCCATCGAGCGCGAGATCGGGCTGGGCGAGTACATCGAGAGCGGCACGCCGCTCCAGGCCCGCGTGAGCGACGCCCTGCTGCTGAACATCTTTACCCCGTACTCGCTGCTGCACGACGGCGCCGCCGTCATCCGCGGCGACGATATCGTGGCGGCGGGCGTCATCCTCCCCCTCACGCAGCAGACGGTGAGCGACCGCTCGCTGGGCACGCGCCACCGCGCCGCCCTGGGCCTGAGCGAGGAGACGGACGCGCTCGTGATCGTCGTCTCCGAGGAGACGGGGGGCATTACCCTGGCGCACGGCGGCCGCCTGTTCCGCGGCCTGGGCATCGACGAGCTGCGCGAGATGCTCATCGAGGGCCCCCCCGCCGCCCCCGCCACGCGGTCGACGCTCATGGACGGCAGCTGACCGCGGTCCGCCGATTCGGTGAGAGTGTGTTGCCAAACCTCGGGCTTGAAAGCGTCATCCTGAGGAGCCGCCGCGCGATCTCTGCCGTGCTTGAGCCATGGCGGCGACGAAGGATCTTGCC
>NZ_DASURI010000426.1:0-7882 GCF_036280135.1 Longimicrobium sp. | reverse complement strand
CGTGTGCACGTTGCGCACGTCGCCGCTGATCACGTGGCCCGCGTACATGTTGCCCAGCGTGCTGTCCTCCCAGCCGGGGACGAACATCGGCAGATTTGCCTCGGCCGCGGCCACCATCCACGAGTCGCGCGGGTCCACCTGGTAGTGCTCGGCCAGGGCGCCGCTACGCAGGATGCGGTACATGAACTCGTGCGGAAACAGCCGCTCGCCCGCCTGGTCCGCCGCGACCCACTCCCGCAGCACGGCGGACTCGATGCGGCGCATGGCCTCCATCTCGGGGATGCAGGTGTCCGTCACGCGGTTCATGTGGCGCTCCAGAAGCGCCTGCTCGTCCGCCGGGGTCAGGTCGCGGTAGTTGGGGACGCGCGCGTAGTGGTCGTGCGCCACGAGGTTGAAGATGTCTTCCTCCAGGTTGGCGCCCGTGCACGAGATCGCGTGCACCTTGCCCTGGCGGATCATCTCCGCCAGCGAAAGGCCCAGCTCCGCCGTGCTCATGGCGCCGGCCAGCGTCACGAGCATGCGGCCGCCCCCGTGCAGGTGCGCACGCCAGCCCTCGGCGGCGTCGACGAGCGCGGCGGCGTTGAAGTGGCGAAAGTGGTGGCGGATGAAGCGGGAAACCTCACCCGTGGAGGTGAGGCTGACTGCGGCGAGGTCGGTCATCGGTGCGGCTCCCCGCGTCCGTTGGAGGCACGCCGTGGCGCGGGGACGCAGGCCGGCCACGGCGGGCGTCCTACGGCGCCGCGGATGCGGACGCCGCCATCGGATACGCCGGGTGGCAGGCGCCCCAACGGTACGCATCCGCCCGCCCCGCGTCAACCCGCCGTATGCGCCCGTCCGCCGGGCGCGTAGCTTGGGACGCGGATGGATCGCATCCGCCGAATCCCAGGATCCGGACCAGACCGCATGCACGCGCTGACGTTTCCCGCTTCGGCGGCCCCCGAGGTGCTCGAGTGGCACGAGGCGCCTGACGGTGATAACGGCGGATCTAATTCAGCGCCAGCCCTTCTCCCAGGCCACCACGCGCCTGCGTCATCCTGAGGGAGCGCCGCGCGTAACGTGAACACACGCAGGACTTTGGCGCGACCGAAGGATCTTGTGTGCGAAGCGTGAGGATGGCACGACGCAGTGAAGCCGGCCTGTCGCTTTGCGGGCAAGATCCTTCGTCGCCGCCATGGACCACGCGCGGGGCAGGACCGCGCGGCGGCTCCTCAGGATGACAATCCGGGACCTGGGAGAGTAGTCTGTCGTCAGTCCGGCGCGTGCCAGTAGGCGCGCATGAGCTCGGTGGACCAGGCGGGCTGGCGGACGGGGGAGCGCGGCAGGAACTCCGCCATGACCGGCTTCACGTCCAGCACGGGCGTGCCGTCCGCCGCGTCCAGCCCGCGCACCACGAGGGCGCGTGGCTCCACCGCGACGACCTCGGCGATGGTGCAGCCCAGCCGGTTGGGCCGGGGCGCGCCGCGTTGCGCCAGGATGCCTACGCGCGGCCACGCCGCGTTCCCCCGCGGATGCCGCGCGCCCCGCGTGACGTCGTCCTCCGCGATGCGGTGAAAGTGGAATACCACCTCCACGTGCGAAAACGCGTCCAGCCCCAGCAGGCTCTCGCCCGGCATCCCCGGCTCCAGGACGATGCGTGACACCACGTCGCCCCAGCCGTCGTCCTCCAGCCCCGCGCGCGGGCTTTCCACCCGCGCGATGGCCGTCAGCACGATCTCCATCTCCCCTTCCCCACGTCTGTTGCAGTTCACTGCGCCCTACGCGCCTCTGCGTGAGAATACGTCGTAAGGGCCAGCCTGCGCACGGGGCCGGCCCGTGCGGCTCACGGAGGCGGGCTTGGGCGAGGAACGGGGGTGCGGTGCCAGACGCTGGGACAGCTTCGATGGGGGACGATGCCGCTCTCTCTCTAGGCCAGGCTGGCGGCGGCGATCCGCGCGGCGGACGCCTTTCGGAACAGCCACCGGCTCGCGCCCCACAGGAGCGCCGCCGGCACGGCGCCCAGCGGGAGCTCCCGGGCCAGGATGGCCAACGAATCGAAGCCGTCCATCCCCAGGCCCAGGACGATCTCCGCCAACATCCCCACGAGGATGAGGATCGCGCTGATCCTGCAGAACCATCCGGTCCCCGCCAGGATCCCGGGGGCGGGCAGGTCCGACGGGGCCGGATCGGGAAAGGCGAACGCCTCCCTGAACTCGTCGTACTTGTAGCCCAGCGTGCCGACCACCCCGCCGATCAGCGTCTCGATCGCCCCGATCCAGATCCAGTCTTCCACTCCCACCTGCTCCAGGAGCCAGAACGCCGCGGCCATGTAGAGGAGGGCAAACCCGAATGCCCGCGCCAGCCGATTCATCCTGTTGATCGCGATGTGCACCGGCGGGTAGGCGCCAACGCTGCACAGGAACGCGAATACCGGATGCATTCCCAGGTAAAACAGCCCGAAGCCCACCGCCGCGGCCGCCAGGAACCCGCTCCCATGGAGAAACAGGAATCGAAACTCTCCCGGATGATGCTCGCCATGGCTGACCCTGTAGCTGCCGGGCGCCCTGGGGTCAGGAGTCAGGTGGTAGCTCATTGTGCGGTCCTTTCAATGAACGAGACACGTGTCTGTGGTGATGAAAACGTCATGACGGTCCTCGGCAATACATGCCCGCGAAGTGATCGGGCGCAAGGAAACACATCGTTCCTGTCCCGCGGAGCGCCGGCGGACCGAGGGGTCAACACACGAGGCCGGCCCCCGCGCTCCGGGGCCGGCCTCTCGTCTCGCACACAAGATCCTTCGTCGCCGCCACGGATTACGCGCGGGTCAGGACCACGCGGCGGCTCCCCAGGATGACGCGATTGGCAGCAGAATACCCGGACATCCGCGCGGACCGGGGTACTCTGCTGCCTCTGCTCCCTCTGCGTGAGAAAGCAGTTGGTTTCAAAGCTCGTAGCCCTGCGCCTGCAGCTGCGCGCGGACGCCCGCCTCATCGGGGTCGCCAGCCTCGAGCGCCTGGCGGATCATCGTGCGCTGCTCGTCCTGCATCTCCGGCGGCAGCGTGGGCACGTTGGGATCGACGACGGCGTCGATGACGAACGGCCCGTCCGCCGCCAGCGCCCGCTCCCACGCGGCATCCACTTCGTCCGGCGACTCCACGCGTACGCCGTCCAGCCCCATCAGCTTCGCGAGATCGGCGTACGGCAGGTCGGGCAAGTCCTGCGTGGCGGGGAACTTGGGCGCACCCTCCATGGCCCGCTGCTCCCACGTCACGAAGTTCAGGTCGCGGTTGTTCAGCACGAGGATGACCAGCCGCGGGTCCGTCCAGCGGTCGCGGTACCGCGCAGCCGTCAGCAGCGCGTTGAGGCCGATCATCTGCATGGCGCCGTCGCCCACGATGGCGATGGCGGGGCGATCCGGGTGCGCCAGCTTGGCCGCGATGGCGTACGGGACCGCGCATCCCATCGTCGCCAGGGTGCCGGAGACGGACGCCATCATCCCACGGCGGATGCGGACGTTGCGCGCCAGCCACACGGCCGCGCTGCCGGAATCCGCCGCCAGGATGGCCCCGTCCGGCAGCCGCTCCGAGAGCGAGCGGATGACGCGCTGCGGATTGACCGGATGGGCCGGGGCGTCGGCGCGCTCGTCCACCGTCCGCTCCCATTCCTTCTTCCACCCTTCGATCCGTTCGCGCCAGCCCCGACCCTCCTTCCGTTCCAACATCGGCGCGAGCAGGGCCAGCGTCTGCGCGGCGTCGCCCACCAGACCGACTTCCATCGGGTAGCGCAGGGCCAGCATGGACGCGTCGATGTCGATCTGCACCCCGCGCGCCTGCCCTTCCCTGGGCAGGAACTCCGTGTAGGGAAAGCCGGAGCCGATCATCAGCAGCGTGTCGCACTCCGTCATCATCCGGTTGCTGGCGCTCGTCCCCAGCCAGCCGACGGAGCCCGTGACCCACGGCAGGTCGTCCGGCAGCACGGCCTTGCCCAGCAGCGCCTTGGCCACGCCCGCGCCCAGCCGCTCCGCCACGTCCTCCACCTGCGCCGCCGCCCCCAACGCGCCCGCCCCGACGAGGATCGCCACCTTTCGGCCCGCGTTCAGCACCTCCGCCGCGCGGCGCAGGTCGTCTTCCGCGGGGACCACGCGTGGCGCGCTGTAGCCGGCGGACGAGTGCTGGTGCTTGGGATCGTGCGGCGGCTCGTCCACGGCCGGCGCGGCCTGCACGTCGTGGGGGAGGATGATGCACGTGACCGTGCGCCGCGCGTGGGCCACGCGAAAGGCGCGGTCGATGACGTGGCGCGCCTGCTCCGGCGCGTTGACCTGCTGCACGTACGCGCTCGCCACGTCCTTGAAGAGCGTGAGGAGGTCGACTTCCTGCTGCGTGCCGCCGCCCATGCCCGTCGTGGGCTGCTGGCCGATGATGGCCACGACGGGATGGTGGTCCAGCTTGGCGTCGTACAGGCCATTGAGCAGGTGGATGGCGCCCGGCCCGCTCGTCGCCATGCACACGGCCACCTCGCCGCTGAACCGCGCGTAGCCGCTGGCCATGAGCGCGGCCAGCTCCTCGTGCGGCGGCTGGATGAGCTCGATGGGCTCGCCCGCGCGCTGCAGGGCGCCCAGGATGCCGTTGATTCCGTCGCCCGAATAGCCGAACATCCGGCGCACGCCCCACGCCCGTAGCCGCTCCACCAGGAAGTCCGCAACCGTCTTTTCGCTCATCCGCCGCTCTCCCCTGAAACGCATCGCCCCGCTCCTCCGTCAGGCGGAGGGCGGGGGCAAGAAGCAATCCGGGAGGGCCGCACCGGATCAGGAGCCTGTCAGCCGTGTCGTGGGCTCAGAACGTGGTGCCCAGGAAATCCCCCAGGCGGTAGCCGGCGAGCGTGATACGCCGCTGCGCCGTCCGCGTGGCATCCACGACGTATCCATCCGGCACCAGGCGGGCATTCGCTTCCGTGGTCGAGGCGCGGAGGGTCCCGTTGCGGTACGCGGTCTGGACCGCGGCCGGAAAGCTCTCGTTCTGGGCCCAGTGTTGCACGCTTCCATCGCTCAGCTCCGCGTACGTCTCCCGCGCGAGTGCCGGGTCCGCGAGCAGCGCCAGCGCGGCCGCCCGAACGTCGGCGAATCGATCGGACCGGATAACGATGCCGTCCCAGTACGAGTGGAGCTTGGGCCGGGACCCGTCGGGAAGGCGGATGTAGAACAGGTTCCCGCCCTGGTCCCCGTTGGGATAGCGGGTCGTGAACAGCTGCGCGGCGTGCAGCGGCTGATGAACGTCGCCCGTGAGGTGAAACAGAAAGCTCAGCGCCAGCGCCTTCGCGGCCGGGCTGCTGTCAGCGCTTGCCAGCGCGCCCACGTACGCCGGGTACGCCTGCAGCAGGTTGATCGCCTCCGGGGGCTGCGTGTGGACCGAGGCGGGCTGGCCCGCGGGCTTGAACGGGAAATCCACGTAGTGCTGCGGACTGAAGACATCCTCGTTGTACCCCGCCTCGGACTTGAAGTCGTCGGGGTATCGCGCCGCGTACATGAACACGAACAGGTCGCGGTCCTGCGGGCCGGCCGTGGCGTCACGTTCCAGCGCGTCCATCCACTGCGACCAGGCCCGGTGCTGCTGGAGCACCTCGATAATGCGCGGGATGGCCGCGGGGTCTGACTGTCGCAGCTGATAGTAGGCGAGCGCGCCCGTGAGCATGTGGCCGGACTTGTTCCACGCGTGGGCCGTCGCGGGAAACGCGAGACCGGCGGCCAGCAGGAGGAGGGACATGGTTCTGCGCATGGTGACCTCGCGCGGTGAGAAATGGAGGGTGTGCATGAATGGATGGACCGATGCGCGATCATTCCCGAGGGGGATCCGCCAGCCCGCGGTCATTATTCGATCCAACGCCAGCGCATTGCAAGAAGATCGTCCGTGCCCGGCGCGCGTCCAGGCCGGCGGATCGGAATCCCGTCTCATCCAAACCTCCCTGCACCGCGTTTCCACACGGGGCACGCGACGGCGGGTCCGGTTTATACCTTGCGGGTGCGCGGCATCGGAACGCGCGTGCACATCGGGAATCAGAGACAAGGGACGAGGTGAGGATGACGGACAAGCTGCGGCTGAGCGACGAGGAGTGGCGCAAGCGGCTTACGGCCGAGGAGTTCACGGTGCTGCGGCAGCACGGCACCGAGGCGCCCTGGGGCGGCTGCTTTCTGGGGACCAAGGACCCGGGCACGTACGTGTGTGCGGCGTGCGGCAACCCGCTCTTCAAGTCCGGCGAAAAGTTCGAGTCGGGCACGGGCTGGCCGTCGTTTACCACGCCCGTCTCCAGCGACGCGGTCAGCGAGTACCAGGACCGCTCGTACGGCATGGTGCGCACGGAGGTGCGCTGCGCCCGCTGCGACGGGCACCTGGGCCACGTCTTTCCCGACGGCCCTCCGCCCACCGGCCTGCGCTACTGCATCAACTCCGTCAGCATGAAGCACGTGCCCGAGGGCGAGCCCATCACGCTCGTCACGGCGTAGCGCCTCCGTGGCGGAGGGAAGACGACGGCCTCACTCCGCGCGCGGGGTGAGGCCGTCGTTTTTCCTTCACGGCGCGATGGGAGCCGAGCGATCGCTCCCATCCGCCCATCATCCCGAACGCGCATAAACACTGCGCATCGGCGTTGATTTCCTGAGTCATTCGGCGCTGCGCGCACCCTGCGGGATGAAAGCCACCGCAGTTCAACCTCCCCTAGGTTTTTTGGGGGGAGGTGGGCGAGCTCCGCGAGCCCGGAGGGGGCGCTCGCGCGATGGCGGCCGAACGCCTGGAACCGACCCATTCTTTCTATTCAGGGAGCGCCGCGCAGGATCCCGCCCGCTCACAAGGCCGTGGACGCGACGGAAGGATCTCCTTTCGCGGGGGCAGGGACTTCGCGAACGGACGGGGGCCTTGCCAGGGCGGGAAGATCCTTCGGGGCCGCACGCATCCATGCACGTTCGAGCTCGCGAGGGCCCCTCAGGAAACAACTGCTTTTCCGGATCCGATCTCATCCCCTTGGGGGGAAGCGGCGCCGGGCGTGGGAAATCGGCGTCCGCCCGCGCCCGGGTCTCCCGCGCGGCCGCCGCGCCCCAGCACCAGCGCGGCCAGCACGCTGGGCGGGATGGGCTTGAGGATCACGGCCGCGCACCCCGTCCGCAGGGCCGCGGCGCGCCGGCCCTCGCTGGGGTCCGACGTGACGACGTAGAGGGGAACGCCCGCCAGGTCCGGGCTGCCGCGCAGGCAGCGGTGCAGCGGACGCCCGTCGGCGCACCACAGGTACTCGCTCACCATGGCCGTGAACGGATGCGCCCGGGCCAGCCGCAGGGCCTGCTCTCCATCCTGGGCCTCCATCACGGACGCGCCCAGGTGCCGGAGCATGGAGGTGAGAATGTGCCGTGCATCCGGGTCGTGGTCCGCCACCAGGACGAGCGGGGACGCGGTCACTCCGCGCGCGTGCCCGCGCCGTCCGCCGCCACCGCCGAGTCTGCCCCGGCGGGGGCCGGGAGGAACGACGCCACGACGGCGTCCTGGCGCGCGACCGGCACCCGGGTGGCGCCACGGTAGGCGGCCACGCCCAGCGTAACGGCGATCAGGGCGAGCGAGACGGCCAGGTGGTGTCGCTTCATGGGGTCCTTCAGGGGGTTCGGGGGAACCGGCTCCCGCCCGCACGCGCGCGGCGAGATGACGGTCCCGGGTGCGTGCCCTGGCGCAAGAGCCATACCCTGTCACGGAATTTGCAACAGATGATCGGAAAGGGGATTCCACTGTCACGGTTGATCCAGGGAACGGATGGCACGCAGCATTGATCGGTTCGCGGAGGAGCGGCTCACGAACCTGGTGCGGGACCGGGTGATCGCGGGCATTCACACGGGGCGGCTGAACGTGGGCGACCGCCTGCCCAGCTACCGCGA
>NZ_DASURI010000425.1:0-3451 GCF_036280135.1 Longimicrobium sp. | reverse complement strand
GCGCCAAGCGGTCGCTGGCGCTGCGCGAGTTCGCGCTGGGCGTCGAGGGGCTGGAGCGCTTTGTCCGCGGCGAGCCGCTGCGCCGCGTGCACGAGTGCGTGTTCGGCGTGCTGGCGCTGGAGAGCGAGCCGGTCGATCCCCGGCTGTAGGACACGGTACGAGGGTACGAGGACGAAGGGACGCAGGTGATGCGGGGCTGGAGCCGGCGGGTGGCGGCCCCAGCCCCGCGTTCGTGGCGATCGCCAGACGCGCCTCATCCGCTTGACCGCGCTTGTCCAGATGCGTCATCCGCACTCGGCACTCCGCCAGACGAGTCATCCTGAGGAGCCGCCCCGCGTTCTTCGCCCGGCACGATCCATGGCGGCGACGAAGGATCTTGTATGCGAAGCGACAAGCCGGCTCCGGAGCGTGGAGTCGTCTTCACGCTTCGCACGCAAGATCCTTCGGTCGCGCCCAAGGCCTTGTGCCAGTGCGAGATCGCGCGGGCGCTCCCTTAGGATGACTCGTGCGGTGGTCTGGAGAAGGATGGTCGTCTGGAGAAAGAGTGCGGAGCGCATTCGCCCCCGGAACATGCAACCCTTTTCGCTGTATGCGGATCACACCTGGAGCGCCGCGGGAGCATGGGATGCATTTGCTGGCTATTCCCTGTTCCCTGATCCCTATTCCCTGCGGCTGTTCCCTTGACTTACCGCGGCCGCCGAACGAACCTTCATCGTGCTAGGCCCTTAGCAACCCGACCTGCCCGCACGATGTCCAACGCACCTGCCGCAACCGACCTGAGCCGCCGCGAGCGGCAGATCATGGACGTGGTCTACCGCCTGAGCAAGGCGAGCGTGACCGATGTCCTGGAGCGCATCCCCGAACCGCCCAGCTACTCCGCCGTGCGCGCCCTGATGCGCATCCTGGAGGAAAAGGGGCACCTTCGCCACGAGCAGGACGGCCCCCGCTACCTGTACCTGCCCACCGTCCCGCGTGAGTCGGCGCGCCGCAACGCGCTGTCGCACATGGTGCGCACGTTCTTTGGCGGCAGCACCGAGGCCGCCGTGGCCGCCCTGCTGGACCCGGGCAACCACCGGCTCTCCGAGACCGAGCTGGACCGCATCTCCGACCTCATCGACCAGGCCCGCATCCAGGGACGCTGACCCGTGGACCTCTCCCTCCCCGCGCACGCCGCCGCGCCCTGGCTGGCCCCGGCCCTGTGGCTGGTGGCCCGCGGCACGGTGCTGCTGGTGCTGGCCGCCGTGGCCGTGCTGGCCCTGCGCCGCGCCTCGGCCGCCGCGCGCCACATGGCGTGGGCGCTGGCGCTGACGGGGATGCTGGCGCTGCCGGTGCTCAGCCTGGCCGCGCCGCGCTGGGAGCTGCCGTGGGTGCACGTGGTGTCGATGGGCGCGCCCGCCTTCGCCTCGGGCGACGCGCCCCTGGGCGCCGGGCGGGGGACCCCGTGGGGCGCCGTGGTGCTGGCCGCGTGGGCCGTGGGCGCCGCGCTCACCCTGGGCCGCTACGCCGTGGCCGTGTGGACCGTGCACCGCATTGCCGCGCGGGCCCAGACGGTGACGGACGGGCCGTGGATGGCGCGCATGCGCGACGCGGCCACGGTGCTGGGGATGCGCGAGCCCGTGCGCCTGCTGCGCGCCGAGGGCGCCGCCATGCCCATGACCTGGGGCGTGCTGCGCCCCGTGGTCCTCATCCCCGCGGATGCCGATTCGTGGTCGGCCGAGCGCGCGCGGGTGGTGCTGCTGCACGAGGTGGGGCACGTGGCCCGGCGCGACTGCCTGTGGCAGACGGTGGCCCGGCTGGCGTGTGCCGCGTACTGGTTCCATCCCGGCGTGTGGTGGGCCGCCCGGCAGATGCACGTGGAGCGCGAGCAGGCCTGCGACGACCAGGTGCTGGCCGCCGGCACGCGGGCGTCGGACTACGCGGGGCACCTGCTGGAGGTGGCGCGCACCTTTCGCACGCGCCCGCTGACGGCCGCCGCCGCCGTGGCCATGGCGCGCCGGTCGCAGCTGGAGGACCGCGTGGTGGCCGTGCTGGACGCCGCCCGTGCCCGCGGCCGGGTGACGGGGCGGGTGGCCGTGCTGGGCGGCGGCGTGGCGGCCGTGGCGCTCTTTCCCCTGGCCGCGGCGTCCCCGGGGCGGACGGAGTCCCGGCCCGCGGCCGAGCCGCTCGCCGCCGTGCTGGAGCACGAGGCCAGCGCCAGCGCGCCGGCCCTGGAATACTCCGTGGATGCCGCGCCCTCCACGCGGGCGGGCACGGTGAGCGTGCCCCTGGCCGCGTCGCGCGGGCTGCACCTGAACGTGCGCGTGCCCGATGCCGCCGCGGTGGATGCCCGGCGCGCCGCCGATCAGCCGTATCCGGAGCCGTTCCCGGAAGTGGCCATGAACGACGAGGTCACGCTGGCGGCCCTCATGCGCGCCACCCACGACGCGGACCCCGAGGTGCGCCGCAGCGCCGTGTGGGCGCTGGGGCGGATGGACGGCGGCGGCGTGGTGGTGGGCTCGCTCGTGCGCTCCATGCAGGACAGCGACGCGCGCGTGCGCAGCGCCGCGGCCCTGGCCCTGGGCGAGTACGCCGAGCGGCAGGAGACGGCGCGCATCGCGGCGCGGCGGCCGGGCGCGGACGATTCGCTGCGCGTGCCCACGGGCAGCGCGCCCGCCATGGGCCGCGCGCCGACGGCGGCCCGCACGGACATCGCGCCCACCAAGGACCCGGCGCTGCACCTGCGCGGCGCGATGGAGGAGGATACCCTCGCCGCCCGCGGTCCGCTCTGACCGTCGCAGCAGGCACAAAGACAAAGGCCGCCTTTTCGAGGCGGCCTTTTCGTTTGGTCGTCCCCCCCCGCGCTGTCATCCTGAGAGGATGTTGAATCACCCGGATTGGCCCAAAGCGTCATCCTGAGGAGCCGCCGCGTAAACCCTTGTCTGTGTGTAATCCATGGCGGCGACGAAGGATCTTGTCGCGAAGCTCGGGGGCGACCCTCGTGCACGGAAATCGCCTCCGAGTCTCGCACGCAAGATCCTTCGGTCGCGCCAAAGTTCTGCGCGCGTTCATGTTATGCGCGGCGCTCCCTCAGGATGACGCACCGCGGACGCAGGTTTCTCAACAGCCTCTGAAACAGATCGGCACCGTCTTGCCGCGTCCCGCTCCCGCGCTGAGTTCGCGCGCGAGGGGTTCGTGCACGGGCGAGTGCCGGGCGCGGCGCGACCAGATTCTTCCGTCGGCGCCATCGTGCACGGGATGGATCGCGACGGCGCCTCCTTCAGAATGACAGCACGAGCACGGGACAGGCTGCGCGACGCGAAAAGGGCGGCCTTCCCATCCGGGAGGCCGCCCCTTCTCATCCCCTGCTTTCGCACTTTCGCACTTTCGCACTTTCGCACTTTCGCACTTTCGCACTTTCGCACTGCCGTTCAGACGATCTCCCGCAGCCAGTCCGTCAGGCTCTGCATGGTGA